>JAUVEN010000004.1 GCA_030594815.1 Gammaproteobacteria bacterium | reverse complement strand
AGAACAAAAGATATGGCAATAGATCGCTTTGGCCTTATGCCTAAAAATATTGGTGCCGAGATGAGCAAAGAAGAGCGCGAAAGTATCGCAAAATGGATGTTTAACAATGTCGGATTAGATTAAAGTAGTATATGTAAATATTATATATTTTTAATGGTGGAAATAAGTTCTTTTGTGTCAAAAGGTTTAATTAATATACTTTTAATAAAATCGGAACCCGTATTTTTCTTGTCAAGTTGGTGTCCACTCATTAAGATTACCGGTAAGTCTGATCTAATTTGGTGAAGTAATTTTGCTAACTCTGTTCCATGCAATTGGGGCATATCTTGATCTGTAAGCACAAGATCATATTTATCAGGGTTTTCTGAAAGTTTTTTAAAGGCCTTTTTACTATCGGTTTCGCTTGTTACTTTATAGCCATTGATTTGAAGTATTTCCTTCAAAAGGATAACAACTGACACATCATCATCTACAAGCATGATATGCATATCAGGTTTATAATTATTTTCAGTTTCATGAGCCTTATATTCCACTACAACTTCTTTAGTTTCTTTTTGAACAGGAAGTAAAAGTGAAACAGTCGTGTGGTCTTCAAAAACAGAATCTACAATAACATGTCCATTCATGTCATGTAGCATTCCATGTAATGCCGATAATCCCATACCCGTTCCCCCATCTTGCTGATGGGTAGTAAAGAATGGCATGAATATTTTTCCTTGATCATCTAACAATATGCCTTTACCTGTATCTCTTACAGATATTGAAACATAATCACCTGACACAAGTTCATGACACGAGTTACAACTGATGTTATCTATGTGTACTATGTCGGTACTAAATAATAAATCCCCATGATCAGACATGGCTTCAACAGAATTAATGGATAAACTCATTAACATCTGATGTATCCGAACAGGATCTAACATGACGGAAGGCATCTCTTTTAAGTCCGTCAAAATTCTTATACTAGAAGGTATTGTTGAAGTAATAAGTTTAATAGTTTGTCTAACAATTAAATCAACATCCCCGGTTTTTAATTCACTGTGTTCATTTAAACTAAACGCCATCATTTGTCGAACAAGGTCACGTGCCGCTTTACCAGCAACAACTATTTCATTTAAACAGTCATCTATTTCTTCATTTGAGTATTGTTGAGCCTCCTCTATAGCGAGTTCAGTAAAACCAAGAATACTTGCTAACTTATTATTAAAGTTATGGGCAACACCTGCAGTTAGTTGAGAAATTGCTTCAATACGTTTTGCCTGATGCAACTGATCGTGTAATTGATGTTGTGTGGTAACATCTCGCTTAATCGCTATATAATGCGTTATATTTTCATTTTTATCTTTAACCGGGGTAATACTTTGCTCTTCAAGATATATGCTTCCATCTTTTCTTTTGTTCCAAAGCTCTCCAGCCCAAACATCATCAGCTAGAATTGTTTGCCATAGTTCTTTATAAAATTCAGGGTTTTGTTTTCCTGATTTTAAAATATTTAGATTTTTATTAAATGCTTGATCAAACGAATATCCTGTTAAAGTTTCAAAAGCAGCATTTACCCACTTAATATCTCCTCTATTATCTGTAATAACAATACCATCTGCTATGGCAGATAACGCCGCTTTAAATAAATCAGGCAGCATTTCTTTTGAATCAGAAATAGAATCTTGAGACATGATTAAGAGCTGACAATTCTATGGATCACATCACGTAACTCAGATGCATCAAATGGTTTATGCAATATATTTTTTGCACCAAGTAATTCTGCAATCTCAAGATAATCAAACCGCCCTGTTACACCACCACCACCTGAAATTGCAACAATAGGAAGGTTTGGTTTTATTTTTTTTACTTCCATAATCAGATCAATACCGTGTTTTTTCGGCATAACAATATCTGTAATTAATATATCCACATCTTTCTCCTGACATATTAGTAAAGCTTCTTCACCATTCACCGCTTCAAGAATATCATCAGATTCACTCTTAAGTATTTTCCGTAGCATTTTTAGAACTGATGGTTCATCGTCTACAATAAGAATTTTCATTTACATTACCTTTAAAAGAAATCAATACCACCATCATCCATATTTTCTATATGGACAGGGTTGTGTGATGTTTTCTCTGACAACTCATATGCAGATTCCATCATAGCTTGCAATTGACCTGCATGTTCTTCAAATTCATTTTCTATTTCATTCTTATTCACAACACTAATATAGTTCCTTGATAGAGACGAAGCTTTCTCAAACCCCCGTAAAGTATCTATACGTAGATTCAAATGTTCAAGCAGCTGATTAGTCATATCTTCAAATTGCATTGACTGCAAAGCAAGCTCAACATCATCTGTTATTGCTGCTGCTATATTGGATACATTTTTTAATTCATTTAATATATTTGTATTTGTTTCTTCAATTTCTGACATCATCTCATCCATTCGACCTTTTGAGTTCATTGTCAGTGTTAGATCACTTGCAGCAATCTTTCCTACTATAATTTTTGCCTCAGACATTGTTTTTTCAATTTCATGATAATTAGTACGAATCTCATCACTAAAATGTCCGCTTCGTTTAGATAGCGATCTAACTTCATCTGCTACAACAGAAAAACCACGTCCAGCTTCTCCGGCACGAGCAGCTTCAATAGATGCATTCAGTGCTAACAAATTTGTCTGTGAACTTATACCGTCTATTTCACCAATGAGCTTTTCAATTGCATTTATATTAATAGACATCTTATTCATGGCATCTACCATGTGTCGGCTACCATCGCTCATCTCTTCAATGCTATGCAAAAACATTGAAATCATATCTGTTGCTTCTTCTCGAAAACTTTTCTTATCATTTTTATTTTCGTTATTTATTGCCAGAAGAGAGATTAAATCGGTTACCAAATCAAGTTGGTTTTTTGATTGTGATTCTAAACCCTGAAAACTGGATATTACTCCTTTAATAGCATCACCTTGTATAGATTTTACGCGAGACAGCTCTTCTTCAAATTTTTCAAACTGATTATTTTTCTCGTCCCCTGCAGCACTCATTAGCCGTTCATACTCGTTATCTAGTCGCTTATAAAGATCCTCATCTCTTTTTTCTTTCGCTCGGTTATAAACTGATTCTTTTAATAGAAAATAATTACCAATTAATAAGAAAACGATTCCCGTAGAAACTACTGTTACAGATAAACTAGTGACGTTATCACTCGCGAGAAAATACATACCTGATAGCATCAACAACAATCCTAAAAACCAGGCAATGAAAACATAATGTAATGTTTTACCATACATAGACTGCGCATTCTTAAATATTGACGGTAAGATATTAATCATAATTTACTACTCATTAGAAATTCAAAAAATAACCATTGTTTATAATTTAGTAGGTGAGCCTGGATGTTTAAAATTTGTAAACATCATCATCTGATAATTATTGCATTTAATAATTCATCGGCACTGATATACAGATCGTTTATAATATTATCCTTCATTGCTCACTAACTTTAGCTCTAATAATCTCAATAGAAGCTGAGTAAGTGTTGTTATATTCAGCAATCCAGGAACAAGGGTCACAAGCAACATCAGCTTGAACATTATGTGCAGATTTTCGTTCTATATAATATTTGGCAACTTGTATTTCTTTAACAATATTTTTTAAGTCATGCTCCATAATACTTGTCGTTGACTTATCAATTAAACATTCACATTCTTTTTTTAAATCATATTTCAATCATTTTGTATCTGATGCTGTATAAACACCATCATATTTACAATCTTTTAAATCTATTTCAGTCAATAACATTAGATGCGCATAATCCTGCAGTACAGTAAAACGTTCTTTTAATCTGCGTTCAGAACGTATTTCTCTTAATTTTGTTCATTTTTTAAATGCTCTTCTATACCAATAAGTTTAAGTAATTCATCTTTATTAATAGGCTTGCTCAAGCATACTTCTGCACCTAACGACAAAATCTTCTCAACATTTTCAGTTGACGGGAAACCTGTCATTGCAATTACCCGTGTATTTGAAGTCAATGGAGTAGACTTAATTTGTTTGCAGACACCAAAACCATCTAATCCTGCCATCATTAAATCAAGCAAAATTATATTTGGTTTAAGTTCATTTACTTTTACTCCCGCACTAAACCCGTTATCTGCAATTTCAACATCAACTAAATCAGAATATTTCTTTAATACTTTTGAAAGATAACTCAAAAGCTGCGATTCATCATCCACAATTAATATTGAGATTTTCTTTTTACTTTCATCAAGATTTTTTATCCCTCGTTCAGCTGCAAATCGTTTTACTTCAACAGGTAAAAATCGGCGATGTCCACCCGGTGTTGTTAGCGCCTTAATGTCTCCCTTTTCAGCCCAAACTCTCAAGGCCGCCGGTGAAACCATTAACATCTTGGCAACCTGACCAGGTGTTAAATATGTTTCAGCTTTCTTCTCCATGCTTTCCTCATATTATTACTATTATTTGTTATCTGGCTGACTCAAGTATGATGATAGTAGAAATAGCGATTTTTGCGAATTTTTCGGAGGATAAAATTGCTAAATTCGCAATAATTAACAAATATTTTACGGTTTTTATGATTTTTTGTGAGTATATTTTCTCCTTGTAGCTAATATATTTACCGTTGTAGTGCCGAATTGGCAAAATACGGCTTCTTGTAATTTTTCTTATCCTTTTCTTAATTTGCTTATGCTTTCATTCATATTTAGTTATCTAAATACAACAAATATGGTGTAGCAAAGGTTCTTATATTATGGGAGAAAAATCCACAAGGAAAAAAGGAATAACACATTCAACTTTTTAATTGTTCGTCCGATAATATATATATACCTAGCACACGACTCGAATAGATATGCAAAAAATAATGTTACTAAACCCCAAAGGGGGCTGTGGTAAAAGTACTATTTCAACCAACCTCGCAGCTTATTACGCAAGCTGGGGACTTAATGTTGGTTTAGCCGACTTTGACCCTCAAAAATCCAGCCTCAATTGGTTGCGTCTGCGCACTTTTGATTTGCCTAAAATAAAAGCAATAAATGCCAATACTGAACACTTTCTGTATCCAGAAAATTTGGACTATCTCATCATTGACACGCCAGCCAGTCTTGAGAGAGAGAAGATGCAACAGCTTATAAGCCTAACTAACAGCATTATTATTCCAATATTACCTTCACCCATTGATATCCAAGCAGCAGGCTATTTCATTTATCAACTATTGCTTAAATACCGAATAACTACTGAAGATAAAGATATATGCATGGTGGCAAATCGAGTTCGAGAACGATCACATATTTATTCTGAACTAATGAAGTTTACCGACAGTATAAAATTACCGTTGATTGCTACTCTGCATGACTCACAAAACTATATTAAATATGCTGCAAAAGGTGCGAGTATTTTTGATAACAAAGAACAGTCTGCATTAAGCAAGACTATTGAGGATTGGATGCCATTGACAGATTGGCTAAACTCAAAAGAACTACCAAATTCTTATAAAAAGAACATTAATTAATCTAGTACTTACTCCCCCCCTTTTCTTCCTACCGATAGATCTAATTAGCGATGCTATTTAAACTATATAGATACAGTAATAAGTAAAGACTAAATTATTCAACGCCCGCAGCTTGAGCAGATACATTTTTAGACTCTGCCAATAAAGCAAGATCACCTAAACTTAAGACACGATCTATATTCAAAATAATCACAAACTCTTCATCTACTTTACCCATTCCTTCAATAAAATCAGTTTCAACTGTACCACCAAACGAAGGGGCTGCTTCAACATCCGAATTCTTAAAATCCATCACTTTGCTGACAGCATCAACAATCACACCGATATTAAGAACTTCTGCTCCAAATGCCATTTCTACAATAACAATACATGAGCGCTTTCCAATTCCACTCTTACCATTCCCTAAACGCTCCAGCAAATCAATAACAGGAACGAGTTTACCTCGTAAATTAATTGCGCCACAAATGAAGTCTGGCATTTTAGGAATGGGTGTTATTTTTCCATATTCTAAAATCTCTTTTATCTTCAATATACTAATTGCATAAGATTTTTCACCCAAAAGAAATGTTAAATATTTCATGACTAAATCTTGTTGTGCTGAGACCACTTCTTTATTTTTATCAACTAACTGGTTCATATTAATGTCTCCTAACGACCTTTAATATCGTACTGAAATATATTATCTATAAGATTTAACTATTCTTTTAGCAATCTCATCCAAGTCAATTTCTTCATCAACGGCACCTAGTTTATAGGCTTCTTTTGGCATTCCATAAACTATACACGTCGCTTCGTTTTGCCCTAACGTTTTTGAACCAACTTCTCTCATTTCCAGCATTCCACGTGCACCATCATCACCCATTCCTGTCATAATAATACCGAGAGCATTTTTACCCGCAAACTTTGCAACAGAACGAAATAAAACATCAACTGATGGACGATGGCGATTAACTAAAGGCCCGTCTTTCACTTCAACGAGATAAAGTGCACCACTTCGCTTTAAAGTCATATGTTTTCCACCGGGCGCAATTAGAACAACACCTGGCAGCACACGATCATTATTTTTTGCTTCGCGGACTTCAACATCACAGATACCATTTAATCGACTAGCAAATGCGGCGGTGAATTTTTCGGGCATATGTTGTACTACAACGATTCCAGGGCAAACCTTTGGCAACGCTGTTAATACAACCTCTAAAGCCTGCGTTCCCCCTGTTGATGTTCCTATCGCAACAATACTTTCTGTTGTTTGAGTCATAGCCGATGTTGCTTTATCTAAAACAGCATCAGCGGTGAATTTTTTTGCAATTGGCGCAGGCACTTTATTTGATGTCTTAAATACAGTTTTCAGTTTATCTAAATTACGCGCCTTTGCTGCAGACTTAATAACATTAATAATACGTTTGTTTTCTTCTAACAAATGCGCCTTTGCGCCCATCTTAGGTTTGGTAATAATATCAATTGCACCAGCAGCCATCGCTTCTAACGCAGTTTCTGTACCCGTTGCAGTTAAAGTCGAACACATTACAACGGGGGTCGGATGTTCTGCCATTACTTTTTTCAAAAAAGTGATCCCATCCATACGCGGCATTTCGACATCAAGTACAATTACATCAGGCCAGTTTAGCTCCATTCTTTTCATGGCAAAAATAGGATCGACGACTGCAGCATCCAGTTCTAAAACTGAATCTCCTTTAATAATTTCTGTCATCACTTGACGAATAACAGCAGAATCATCAACTACTAATACTTTTATCTTACTCATAAATTCTCTATTAAGTTTCCACTTTTACATGTTCTAGTGTTATACCACCGGTTTCTCTATTCAGAGTAAGTTTTCTTGCATACGCTCCACCAACATCTTTAAATTTTATAACAAACCCGGTTTCAAGTAGTAATCGTTCAATTTCTTTAAAATTCTTCATTCCAATTGATTTTTCCGGATCTTTCCCAAGTGAAGGGAACATATTTCCCCCTCCGTATACACCAACTTCATAATCAACTGGCCTAGTACAAAACTCATCAATATTTTTCAAAAACTTTTTTATTGCACAACATGCAAATCGGGTGCTAGATGCTTCTTTGCCTCGCTCAGGTAAAACGACATGACACATACCTGCGATTTGTTGAGTTGGATTCCACATCGTTACAGCCACACAAGACCCCAGCAATGTGTAAATTTTATTTTCATCAGTCCCAAAATAAAAACCACCCGGTTCTATTACATGCCGTCCCATTAAATATTTTATTTTATTTTCTGGCATATCGAAGGACGTATAATTTTAAATCTATCTGTAATTTGATTTAATGTTTCAGAATGACCAATAATCAGATAACCACCTGGTTTTATTTTATCTGCAATCTTATTCACTAATTTTTGTTTGGTTTCAAGATCAAAATAAATCATTATGTTGCGCAAAAATATCATATCGAAGTTACTAATATGATCGGGCCAAACGCCATTCAGGTTAAGCAAGTCAAAATTAATATGTCTTTTAAGACGACTATCCATTAACATTTTTCCAGACTGGTCACGAACACCTTTCAAACAATAGTTTATTAAGTGATTTTTAGAAATTTTTTCACTCTCATCAATAGGATACAAGCCTCGGCTTGCTTGTTTCACTACGTCACTATTAATATCTGTACCATAAACTTTCCAATCTGATTGCAAGCCGAATTTTTCAGCTAAAACCATTGCGATACTATAAGCCTCTTCTCCTGTAGAACTTGCAGCACTCCATATTTTAAAATTAGTACCGGACTTAAGTTTAACCAGCACTTCATTTTTCAAAAAATCAAAGTGCTTAGGTTCACGAAAAAAATAAGTTTCGTTCGTTGTTAAGAAATCAATTATATTTTGGATCTCGGTATCATTATGTTTTTGTGTTACCAGATCATGATATTGTTTAAAGGAATCAATGTCTAACTGGCGCATGCGTTTACTTAATCGGCTGACAACTAAGTTACGCTTACTCTCTGATAAGGCTATACCCGCTTTATCATAAATAAGTGATTTAAATAAATTAAATTCCTTATCTGAAATAGATAAACCATGTCCTGCTACTATAGTCATATTTATACTTTAATTAACTTTAAATAGATGAATCATTTGATACTAATTCACTTAATCCACTAATTGATAAAACTTCATTCAATAATAATAGAATGACAAATTCACCATCAATTTTTCCCATACCATTAATATAATCACTACTAATTTCTGCACCAAACTGAGGGGCTGGCTCAATAGCATCTTCATGTATATCAAGAACTTCGTCGACTTCATCAACCACAAAGCCAATGTCCATCGTCTCTCCCTCATCTTCCATTTCAACAATAATGATACAAGTGCGTTTAGTTGTTTCTCCAGCCTCTTTCCCTAGACGTACAGCAAGATCAATGATGGGAACAACATTCCCTCGCAAATTACTTACACCACGTATATGAGGAGGTGTAAGAGGCACTCGTGTCATATCACTGTATTCGATAATTTCGTTGATATTATCAATTTCAGTTCCAAAAAGTTCACCGCCTACTTTAAACGTTAAATATTTTGTACCGGTATCATCCATCTCACTAATTAACTCATTAGTTTCTGCAAGTGTCAGCATATTTTCTTCTGTTGCTGCTATATCATTCACGATAATTTCTCCTAAAATATAATCGAATAGCTTTATTTAAACCGTTCAAAATCTTTTTCGCTTACGATTCCTGATTCAGTTGAAAGCTCTGACTCTCGCTTAATAACTTTTTTAGGTGGACTCGCGGGGCTTTTCTTTATCACTTTTTTCTTTACGGGTTCAGGTCTTAATTGTTTAGCGGCTTTTTCTGGTGACGATATTTTCTTAACATTTACACCGGGTTCATCATCGAGCTTAAAGAAATCAATAGTATTTTTAAGCTCTTCTGTTTGTGCAAACATTTCTTCTGCTGTCGCAGCTAATTCTTCAGATGAAGATGCGCTGTTTTGAGCAGCTTTATCCAATTGCTCCACGGCCAAAGTTACTTGTTCAACACCTGACGCTTGTTCATTTGATGCTGCGCTTATTTCTTGCACCAGGTCTGCTGTTTCCTGAATATTTGGCACCATATCATTAATTAAACTGCCAGCTCGTTCAGCAACTTTAACGCTGTTACTTGCTAAATCACTAATTTCCTGTGCTGAGTTTTGGCTGCGTTCTGCTAGCTTTCTTACTTCATCTGCAACAACCGCGAAACCTTTACCATGCTCACCAGCACGTGCTGCTTCAATTGCAGCATTTAACGCTAACAAGTTAGTTTTGTATGCAATATCTTCAATAACACCTATTTTTGCAGCAATAGTACTCATCGCCTCAACAGTTTCTTTTACCGCGCCACCACCTTCATTTGCCTGACCCGAAGTAGATGTTGCAAGGTTATCTGTTGTTTTTGAGTTTTCGGCATTTTGCTGAATAGACGCACTCATCTCTTCTAAAGAAGCACTTGTTTCTTCAATACTCGCAGCTTGCTCACTTGAAGTAGAACTAAGCAACTGAGATGTTTCGCTAACCTGTTGTGCAGCGGTAGAAAGTTGGGATGCCCCTTCTTTTACCTCAATTAAAATATTTTGAATTTTTTCTATGAATCCATTCAGCGATGTCGCAGTCGCGCCTACTTCATCAACGCCTAAATCTGGTAAACGGTATGTCAAATCACCATCGCCAACTCGTAAATCTTCAACTGCGTTATTCATAAGGCTAATGGGTTGAGTAATAAGCTTGCTCATTACCCAGACAAAGGCAACCGTAATAAATAACACAACGATTACAATAAAGGCTTCCGTGAACATTGCTGTACGCGTTTTTGAATATAGGTTATTCACCTTTATTATCAGGTTTTCTACCAGATTATCTTCAACAGATTTTAATAAGTTGATTTTTTTTGTTTGTACAGAAAACCAATTTGAAGAAGAAACACCAAAATTACCGGTAGTTGCGTTTGTAAAAGCGACCTCTCTCATTCTAGCTGCTTCAGCAACAATTCTCCCACGCATTTTTTCTTTATAGAAACTCATTCCCTCATCGTCAGCAAAAGTTAAAAACATTTTATTAAATGCATTCTGTTGAGAAACTAAAGAAACTAATTTGCGATATGCGTTCCCAGTAAATTTATCTTGTGCGAAAGTAGCGCTCAATACAGCACGTTCTATGCCTGCTCTCTCTTTTGATTGAAGAAAGTTAATATATGCAACAACAGCAACTGAAATATCTGCTGTAATACTTGCAGCAGCAATATCTGAAATCGAACCAAGGAGTTCAGCATTCGATTTAGTATAAAAACCTATTGCTTCTTCCCCACTTATTGTTAAATTACTAACTCGTTCTCGAATAGAATTAATTTTCTTTAATCCTTTAACACCCTTTGTTAAGCCAATGTTTTCACCGCGACTCAAGTTCTCCAGCTCACTGTCAACCAAGTAAGTATTTAATTCATTAACAAGCTGGTTTGTTTTTCGACGCTGACTAATTATCGCATCGAAAAAATCCTGACCCTTGCTGCCTATATAGCCCGCTGTCATTCCTCTTTCTTTTTGTAACTCGTGTACTAAGGCACTTATTTTTTTTGATAGCTGCATGTACTGCGATACTGTACTTAGTTGGTTTGACAACTCATACTTACCGCCTATTCCTATCCACATATAAATAATTAAGGAAAAAATTGGCAATACCACCATCATTGCCAGTTTATTTCTTATCTTTAAATTTTTAATAGAAAAAGACATATTAATTACCTTTCTTTAAATCTCTAATGTAATACAACATTTTCAGACCCTGATTTTATTCCATGCACATTATTGGATTGTATAGCTCGTTGCACTAAATTTGGTACATCAAGAATAATGGCAACATTGCCACTACCTAAAATTGTCGCACCACTTAAACCCTTAACATTTTGCAAAATTTTACCCATAGGTTTAATGACTGTTTGTAACTCACCTAATAACTCATCAACAACAAACCCTGCTTTATTCGAACCATATTTCACAACCACAATACTTTCATTGTTTTTTTGCGTACAAGGTTCGTCAAAATAGTCACGTAAACGCAAGTACGGTAAAACTTCATCACGTAAATTAATATAACCGTGCATACCATTTTCATCGCGCTCACCTTTTTCCAGCTCGATACATTCATTCACCATATCAAGTGGAATAACATATGAAGAGTCTCCTACTCGAACTAAGAATCCATCGATAATGGCAAGAGTTAAAGGTAAACGAATACTTACGGTTGTACCGCCGTATTCGTTTTTATCTACATCAACTGAGCCTCGTAATGCTTCTATATTTCTACGCACAACGTCCATACCTACACCGCGACCAGATAAATTAGTTACTTTCTCTGCAGTAGAAAAACCTGCTTCAAAAATTAATCGAAACACTTCGTGGTCAGTAAGTACCTGTCCATCTGAAATCAAGCCTTTCTCATGTGCTTTAGCAAGAAGTTTGTCTCGATCTAATCCTCTGCCATCATCTGCCACTTCGATAACAATGTTGCCCGAATCATGGAAAGCATTAAGCCACACATTACCTTGAGCATCTTTTCCTGCAGCAATTCTGTCTGCAGATGACTCAATACCATGATCCATTGAGTTTCGTATCAGGTGCATTAATGGATCACCTATTTTTTCAACTACGGTTTTATCAAGCTCAGCATCAGCACCATTAATATTTAATATAATATCTTTCCCAAGTTCTTTACTCACATCTCGCACAACACGTTTAAAACGATTAAAGGTTTCACCTATTTGAACCATTCTTAAATTAAGTGCGTTATCACGAATCTCTTCAACTAAACGACTCATGCTAGACATAGACTCAATCAAAAGTTCATCACCACTGTTATTCGACAACATATTTGCTGTTGCACCTGAGATAACAAGTTCTCCAACAAGATTAATTAGACTATCTAATTTATCCGCATCAACTCTAAGCACTGTCTGTTTCGCAGACTTTGACAATTGCCCTTTATTTTGTTTACTCAACGCAACATTAAGTACTTCCTCGTGAACCACTTTTGTTTCAACTAAGACTTCGCCGATAGGAGTAGGGGTACAAGCTTCGACACCTTCACATTCTTTATTTTGGCTATTTAATGCATTACTAAGTTCGCGTTCAGTTAATACACCACTCGCAATAAGGATTTCACCTATACGCATATCATCTTCAGGTAAAGACTGAATTACTTCTGCAAAATGTTGAATTTGTGCACGAGGAGGTAATATATGTAAGGTGCACATATCACGAACGAATTCAAAAACTTGTTCAATTTCTTCTTTATCGGCTTCTGATGAAAAGGCTATTTCAAAACCGAGATAACAAAGTTCAGGATCAAACTCTTCTAAAGATGGAAAGTCATCATGTAACGTTGTTACATGAACTATCTCACCAATTTTTTGTAAATAACGCATGAATGACAATGGATCCATCCCATTTTGTAAAACCTCTAAATCAAAACGTAATGAAATATGCCAGTTATCAGATATAACCATCGACCCAGTATTTTCAATTTCAACAGAACTCTTACCTTCAACAATTTCTGTTGTGCTTTCAGTATTTGTACCTGGCGCAGTCACTCCTAAATATTGATTTAAACTTGCCCGTAATCCTGCATCTACTACTTTGTCATCATCACTGATATCTTCGTTTGCAACCGCTTTAGTTACTAACACTTCCATGTGGTCACAGGAGGAAAGTAAAATTGCAATTAAATTGCTATCTACCGTTATTTCATTATCACGGACCTTATCTAATACGTTTTCAACTATATGAGTAAAAGCTTCAACGTCATCATATCCAAATACGCCACCGGTACCTTTAATGGTATGTGCAGCTCTGAAAATAGCACCTATAGAATCTGGATCAGACGGGTTATCTTCCATCTCTAATAATGCTTCCTCCATAGACGTTAATAATTCGCCACATTCAAGTAAAAATGTCTCTTCCGGGCTACTCATAACTCTCTCCTAAAATCTTTCACGGCTGTAATACATTAATAATTTAAAGCACTAATGGGTCGCCAAAATAACTTCCCATGTTATAAAGATCCATAACATCAAGAACTGCGGGGCTATGTGAGTTCATTGTAAATTCAATTTCACGCTTATCACATTCACGTTTAGCAGCAATAAGAATCTGAAAACAAGATGTATCAAGCTCTGATACATTTGAAAGATTAATCGAAACACCTTTGCACTTTTCAATCTTTTTGAATAACTCTTCTTTTAAGGAGGCGGCTTCATAAATAGTTAACTCACCATCCAGGTCAACTTCACACAATCCCGTTTTTTTCTTTTTCACCTTAATCATGGACTTATCCTCAAAAAACACTACGGCATTATTAATTTCGAAACGGCATTTATCATTTGGTCAGGCTTAAATGGTTTTACCATCCAGGCTTTTACACCAGCAGCTTTGCCCACATCTTTTTTATCCGCACCAGCTTCAGTAGTTAACATAATTATTGGCGTAAACTTATAAGCTGGCATTTCCTTAATTTTTTTCACCATTGTTAAGCCATCCATATTTGGCATATTCACATCACTAATTATTAAATGAATTTTGGTACCATCTAACTTTGATAACCCATCAACACCATCGCAGCCTTCAATAACATCATAGCCTGCGCCTTTAAGTGCAATAGCAACAATTTGCCGTAATGAAGCGGAGTCATCTACTATTAAAATTGTTTTTGCCATTCTTTTTTCCTCTTACTTTTATAAATATAATTCATTAAAAAAACTCGAGCTCATCATTATCGCTTGATGTAACGGCTTCGCCTCTGTGTAATTGACGTTCTTCATCGGTTGTATACGATGCTTCTAATTGCAGCATAAATTCATCACAATTCAGCAAGCTTTTCTCTCCATTCTCAATACGCCGTTTATCCTCACTCACTTTAATGGATAATTCACTTAACGCATTATGGACGTGCTCCAAAATTTGACTGGTCCTATCTTGAAATTGTAACGACACTAGAATGTCATTTATTTCGATTACAATACCTTCACTCTCACTTTGTAAAATATCAGATGACTGAGCCATACCCTGTGTAACAATTTCTAAGCTACTCAATACATCTTTAATTATGTTAGAACCACTTTCTTCCAGCTTCGTTTCTTCTGCCATTGCTTGAGTTGAAAGATTCAACGTATTTTCGACCTTGGCAGTAAAATGATTAATGGTTTCTGTAATTTGTTTGCCTGTTGTACCTGACTGAACGGATAGTGAACGCACCTCATCTGCAACAACAGCAAAGCCTCGACCCACTTCACCAGCTCGAGCTGCTTCAATGGCGGCATTTAACGCCAGTAAATTAGTTTGCGAAGCAATTTGTTGTACACCTTCAGCCATGGCTTTTAAATTATCAGTTCCTTCAGAAAGACTTTGTAACTCTTGAAATGATGACTTACGCCCAACTAATGCTGAATGCATACTCTGTAGAACACCATTTAACTGAGTACGACTATTTTCAAATACATTTGTTAATATTGTCGTCCCATTATCCGACACTTGTGCATTAGCTAGTCTTGCTGCATCTAATGCTGAATTTAATCGTTGTACAAGATTACCAAAACGATGTGCCATTTCAGTAATAGCTTCTTCCGTTTGAGAACGTGAACTTTCAATTTGTCGATTTGATACTTCTATAACCTGAGTTATGACATTTGTAAAATGTTCAATTTGATCATTTTGCTCATTCTGAAAACTACCTTCATCAAGAACAATCGTTTCATCTTTTGCAGCTAATAATTTATTTTTATCTTTTTCAAGCTTAATACCGAGCAAGAAACATACCGCCAAAATACTGACGATATAAATTATTGATGCATAAAACACCATTGATGTTGTGACAACAATTAACAACCCCACAAATACAGGCAGAAAAAGAAATCGACTTAGAGATTTATTGAATATTATTTTTAGCATGGATTTACTGTATTTCAACAAAAGTTATTAATTTAAAAGCTAATGAGAATAATGTCTTAACTTATGGGTTACATAGCGGCTAATAGGGAAAAAACATTAGAGAATATAATAATAAATCTATACTTATAAAAAACAATGATAATTGTAGACTTATAGATTATGCGCATAAATGTTGCTCGACACGTTACTAGACTACATACAAACCCCTATAAATCAGTGTTATACCTAAAATTTAATTTGTTATTTTTTTAACAATCACCCCACTTTTCCCTAATGTTTTTTCTCAAGCTACCGCTAAACTAACATACGAAAACCATTTGTTTTTTTGAGCACAAAAAGAATAGGTTCTATTTATGACTTTCCTTAATTCACGAATTTACATTATCAGCCTCTGCATGATATTTTTTAACGGTTCAGCTTTTTCTTCAAATACCGCAAAGAATAATGCAGGGATGCATTACAGTTCTTTTTCTGGATCCGCTGCAGAAAAACATGTAAAACCACATTGGGCATATACTGGCTCAGAGGGCCTCAGTCATTGGGGGAGATTATCTGCAAAATATTCAATCTATAGCACTGGACAAAATCAGTCGCCTATTAATGAAAGCACAACACCAGATTCTTTGTCCAAACCAGGATTCCATTACCAATCTGTACCTATGTCTATTTTAAATAATGGCCATACTATTCAAATTAACTACGGTACTGTCGATAACAATGAGGAGAATAAAGTTAAAATTGCTGTTGTTGCTGTGTTATTTAATTATGGCGACACTGACTCTTTCTTAAGTAACCCCTGGAAGAAAATGCCTTCTCATGCTGGCCCTGTAACCACTTATCATAATCTTTCTGTAAATGGTCATAACCTTTTACCTCGTTCTAAATCTTATTATCACTACCGCGAGGCATCAACTACTCAACCCTGCAGCGAAGGAGTGCGTCGGTCCGCTATGCGGAGTAATGCCCAGGTTTCTCAAGAACAAGTGGGTAAATTTAAATCTATCGTCGGCATTAATAACCGTCCGATTCAACATCGTAACAATAGTCACTTATTGCGTACTTAATCTTTACTAAAACGTAAAAGATAATAATTAAAATTTTTCAGGAGTATTAAAATGAAAATTAACCTAAGTAATTTTACAGTCAAACAACAAATTATAGCGCTTGTCGCCATGTTGTTTTCGCTGCTATTCGCCTTAAGCTACGTAGGTATTAATAGCATGAATAAAATTGGTGGTGAAATTGAGGCGATCGCAAAACAAGATATCCCTATGACAACAGCAATAACAACAATAACCGTACACCAACTAGAGCAGGCCATTAATTTTGAACGTGCATTACGTTTTGGTGAAGTGATGAATGCTGATTCAGTATCAGCACCTAAATTTAAAGGTGCAGTTAAACACTTTGAAGAGCTCAGCCATAAAGTTGATAAAGAAATTATTGATACTGAGAAACTTATTGGTGAAGCAATCAAAAACGCACACACTGATGCAGATAAAAAAGAGTTCCAACATATTTTATCTGTATTAAAAAATATTGAAGGCGAGCATAAAAACTATGAGCACAATGCAGAAAAAGTCTTTGATTTACTTGCTAAGGGTAAGATGCATGATGCTCATGCAACAGCAGAGGGTGTAGAAGCAGAGGAAGAAAAACTCGACCTGGAACTTGAAAGCTTATTAACTGAAATTCAAAAGTTTACAGAAAAAGCAACACTTCAAGCAGAACATGACGAACAATCTGCTGTAAAATTATTAATCACCGTGACCATTATTGCTTTAGTTGCAGGCAGCCTATTATCATGGATTATTATAGCGGGCATTATTGGCCCACTTAAGGCCATGTTTACCGCAGTTGAAGACTTGCGTACAGGTGACGGTGACTTAACTTACCGCTTGCCTAATTTTGGTAAAAATGAAATTGGCGATACTGCGCATTCCTTAAATGGTTTCCTTGAGCATATTCAGAAAATTTTAGTCGACATTAGTAGCTCGGTAGAAAGTGTGGCTTCAGCTTCTGAAGAAGTAAACGCAACAGCACAATCTTTAAGTCAAGCATCAACTGAGCAGGCTGCTAATGTTGAAGAAACCAGCGCATCAATGACAGAAATGAGCAGCACCGTTAATCAAAATACCGAAAATGCAACGACCACTAATAAAATTGCCTCTGATGCTGCTGAAAAAGCACAACAAGGTGGTAATGCTGTAAATAAAACAGTAACTGCAATGTCTGAAATAGCCAATAAAGTTAGTTTAATAGAAGATATTGCCTACAAAACTAATTTACTTGCATTAAATGCAGCAATTGAAGCAGCCCGAGCAGGTGAACATGGCAAGGGCTTTGCGGTTGTTGCTGATGAAGTAAGAAAACTGGCGGAACGAAGCCAAGTTTCAGCACAAGAAATTGGAGAACTTGCTTTAAACAGCGTGAGTATTGCAGAAACTGCAGGTAAGCTAATTTCAGATGTAGTTCCTAACATCCAAAATACGGCTTCTTTGGTTGAAGAAATATCTGCTGCCTCAAACGAACAACAAGATACAATCACCCATATTGGTGGCGCAATTGAGCAGATGGATAAAGTGGCGCAACAAAATGCCAGCGCTTCTGAAGAGCTCGCGGCAACATCAGGCGACCTCAGCAATCAAACAATGCGTATTCAAGATTTGATAGGTTACTTTAAACTCGAGTAATCTTATTAAATATTACTCATCTAATGTGGGCAGGTTTTCCTGCCCATTTTTTTATATAACAGCTAGTACATTTTCTTTTCTTAATTACCTGGTTTGCATTGATAAAAAATTAAATTAGTTTATCTACTGAAAATAATATTTTTTTTCTGAGATGAAAGGTTTAACCATCCATGTCTGGCGTATTAACATCGCTAATAATTTAGCCAGCTTTGAACCACTTTATAAAGCAGGAGATGCTTCAACTATATCTCCCTTAACCGCTACAAATGGTGCACTTAACTTACAAAGTGGTGATCTATAAGCCTCAATTAGTGCCGCTTGCTACGAAAATGGAAATTCTGACGGTATTATTGAGCCCGTTTTAATGAACGATACCCAGTGGACTTATACCGTTAAAACACATGCTGGAGACAATACTTGCTCAAATCTCACCTCAACCACAACAGCCGTAGCCACTATAGAGGTAGGCAGCAACAAAAGACTTAAAAGTTGGATCGACGGTAAGAGAGCATATGCTAATCCACCTGCTACTGCGGCTGATAGCCTAAAGCTGCTACCTGTAGACGCTCCTTATACTATTGCAAGCAGTAATAACCCGTCTATAAGCGTAGGTCAAAGCTTCAGAGAGGGTTATATTATGGATAATAGTTCTGCTGTGGGCATTGTTCTTTATCGAATTAAAGATGCCGTCTCTAATTCAGCTTTGGGTAGAACAGCCGATCCTTTCACGAATATTCCGTAATAAAACTCAGTCTATATACCTGTTAGAAGCCGAAATTGTGCCATGTAATTTCGGCTTTTATTTTTCGCCCAAACAAACCAAACACAATTAAATACATAGAAATCAATGAGATACAAATAATTAAAATATTTTTCACTCTGTTTTTATCTGGTTCAGCTTCCATTCAGCTTCACCTGTCTATAGTTCTCCATAACAGCTAAGAAAGCTGCAAAAATAAAAGGAGAACCACCATGAAGCATACAATCAAAACAACAATTGGCATTATCGCTATCGCTTTAGGCAGCATGACCATCGCTGAAGCGCGCGATCACCGCGGTGATCGTAACTATGAAAAACCACGTCAGGAGCGTAGCCATCGCAAGGAAAATCGTCGTAAAGACATGCACCGTGCGAGCCATCGCCAGGATTACAAAGAAAGTCGCCACTTTCGCAAACATATGCGCGCCGAGCGTAAAGCACGCCGACATTTTCGAAAGCATAGACGCTTCGATCGCCATGCAAAACGTCATTTCAGGGCCTATGAACCTTCACGTAAACACGGTTGGAAACATCGCCATAACCGTCCATATAAAAGAGCCTATTATCGCACTGGCGGATATAACTACGGTACATCATATTATTCAGCACCCAGCTACTCAACACATGTTAGCGTTAGTAGTCATGGTTCAAACCACGCAGTTCCAGTTTTAGCAGGTACTTTAATTGGCTCGGCGATTGCGAACGATGCAAGTGGTGGAGACCCGGTTGCTACATTAGGTGGAGCAGTATTTGGTGCAATTGTAGGGAATGCGATAGCACACCACTAGAATTGATATTACCGTAATAAGCGCAATTATCGTTCTGGCGCCGGATATAAATCTGGTGAAATGTAGAAAGCTTGGTTATCCTTTAAGAATGGGTCAGAAGCAATTCTGACCCTTACTTAAAGAACTAATCTCAAGTTGGAACAGACAGATGAAATACATATTTTTAGCAATCATACTCTTTCTTTCTACAACACTATTAAGCTTACCAACATATGCCGGCCAGAGCCTTAGTGAAGCAGCAGAGTCTGTTAAACAACGTACTGGCGGCCGTATTCTTTCTACCAAAACAAGCCAAAGTGGTGGTCAGCGAGTATATAAAATTAAAGTCTTATTACCTTCTGGCAAAGTACGAACATTCACCGTTAACGCAAAATAATATCTCAATATGCGTTTATTAATCATTGAAGATGAACCCAACTTAAGAGAACAACTGCAACAGTATCTACAAAAACAAGGCTATGCCGTTGATGCAGCAGAAGATGGCGAAGCCGGCTTTTTTATGGGACGCGAATACCCCTTTGATTTAGCGATTGTCGACCTGGGATTGCCAAAACTTTCTGGCATAGACGTTATTCAAAAATGGCGAAAGCTCGATAAAACATTTCCTATTCTTATTTTAACGGCGCGGGGTAATTGGCAGGATAAAGTCGAAGGACTTGAAGCCGGTGCAGATGACTACCTGGTAAAACCATTCCATAACGAAGAATTACTGGCACGAACACGTGCTTTATTGCGTCGCTCCGCAGGCGTAAGTCAGCCCACAATTCAATTCAACTCCATTTGCATTAATATTTCTGCTCAAACTGTTTTAGTTAATGACAAAGAACTTGAGCTTACCGCTTATGAATATAAAGTTATTGAATATCTTGTTATGAATTCCGAAAAAGTTATCTCCAAAACAGAATTGACAGAACACATTTACGATCAGGACTTTGATCGTGATAGTAATGTTATTGAAGTCTTTGTCGGAAGATTACGAAAAAAACTCGACCCGGATGGAAAATTAAAACCCATTGAAACACTACGAGGCCGTGGCTATCGATGGAATTTAGATCGCATTAATAGCGATGAAGTTTCGACCGTATCGTGAAATTTTCAATCCACTCACGCGTCCTGTTTTCTGTATTAATAATTTTAATATTATTTATGACCTTAACCGGCTTAGTGCTGGATAAAGGTTTCCGTAACAATGTTGAACGTGCGCAACGTGAAAACCTGCGTACACAAATTTATACCCTGTTAGCAACCGCTGAGCTTGATGAAAATAATAGATTATATCTTCCTGAAAATATAACCGAACCTCGTTTAAATATTCCAGAGTCAACTCTGCATGCCAGAGTAATGACAGACGATAAAAAAACCGTTTGGCGTTCAAAATCCATGTTAAGTAAAAATATTGATTTCCCGAAGAACATCATTATCGGCGAGCTCATATTTTCAGATTTCAAACATAATGGTAGCGCTTATACTTTGTTAAACTTTGCAACACAATGGGTTAGCGATGACGGGGAACAAACCTATATTTTTCAAATATCCGAGAATAAAAGTGTTTTTAATTCGCAAATCATACTCTTCAGAAAAAATCTGTGGGGATGGTTAGCCGGTGTTAGCTTAATCTTGATTATTATCCAAACATTAATATTGCGCTGGGGTTTAAAACCTTTGCGCCACGTTGCAGAAGAATTAATCAGGATTGAAGAAGGCAAGTCTAAAAAACTAAGTGATGAGTACCCAAAAGAAATAACCCCACTAACAAATAATCTAAATCAATTATTAGACACATCGCAACAACAACTTACCCGTTATCGCGATGCTCTTGGAAATATGGCGCATAGTCTGAAAACACCGATAGCAGTATTGCAAGGAATAATTAATACAACTTCGAATAAAGAAAAAGAAGTCGCACTGGAACAGCTTGCAACCATTAATAATATTGTTGAATTTCAATTACAACGTGCAGCTACAGTTAGTCGTATACAACTCTCTGATGCTGTTGCACTTTACCCCATCACAAAAAAAATAATCAACACCTTAAATAAGGTACATAAAGATAAAAACATTTATGTACAAATTGATATAGCTGACGAATTAATGATTAAGATGGATCAAGGCGATCTCTATGAATTACTGGGTAATCTTCTTGAAAATGCATATAAATGGTGTAGCTCAAAAGTAACTATATCTGCAATACCATTAAACGAAAAAGTACAAATCAATATTGAAGATAACGGCCCTGGCATCAATAAAAATGAACAGAAACGGATTTTATTACGAGGTCAACGAGCAGATCAAAATACACCAGGACATGGCCTTGGACTGGCGATGGTAAATAATATTCTATTACTTTATAAAGGTGAAATGAAAATATCTAATAGCCCCTTAGGTGGAGCAAAAATAGTTATTACAATATAAGGAAAAATAACGTTAGCATTATAAAATAAAAAAAGAAGAGAACTTGAATCTTTAAAACCACCCTTGTTACAGAGTGGTTTTAAATAATTACGACTTATTCTGTAGTGTGTACTGCAGTACCTACCGCTGTACTTGGATCTACTTCGTACATTGCAGGTAAAGAATGTGCGATACCTTTATGGCAATCGATACAGGTCTTTCCTTTATCCAACCCTTTTGAGTGTTGATCCATAGAACGTCGACCTTGCTCAGTATAATCCATTGACTTGTAATCATGGCAGTTACGACATTCACGAGAATCCGTTTCTTTCATTGCTTTCCAGACATTTCTCGCGAGCTGTAAACGTTTTTTCTCAAATTTTTCAGGTGTATCAATCGTGCCTAAAGCTTTATGCCAGAGCTCATTGGTTGCCTTGATCTTGCGAACAACTTTGTATACCCACTCTTTTGGAACATGACAATCAGGACATGTTGCACGCACACCCGTTCTGTTTGAATAATGAACAGAGTCTTTATATTCTTCGTATACATTGTCACGCATTTCGTGACATGAAATACAAAACTCTTCATTATTGGTCATTTCCATGGCGGTATTAAAGCCACCCCAAAATATAACTCCGGTTATAAAACCAACTACCAGCAAAGTACCTAATGAATATTTTGCCGTTGGCTTTTTAAGAAACTTCAAAATAGCCTGGAGTTTATCTTTTACATTGTTATAAACACTCATTGTTCAATCCTTCTTTAAATACAATTAATTTACCAATTAATGACGTTTGATTGTCTGTAATGGATTGAATGTATTTTCCACCAGTGGTTTTGCATTCACTTGAGGAACATGACACTGAGTACAGAAGTAACGACGTGGCGCAATATTCGCTAAGACATTATTTTCTCTATCATTGAAATGTGTTTGGCTGATTTTAGTAGCGCCAGCTTCTTTATAATTTGCCCAACTATGACAAGTTAAACATTTATTGAATTTAATATTAATCCTGTAGCCTTTGGTCTTATGAGGAATCAATGGCGGCTGTTGCATATAATCACGTGTAATCGGTTCACGATCATTTTGCCATTTCATTACTTGTGGTGTTTTCGCAGGCTCATCCATTGGATTTGCTCCACGTAAAGATTCAACATGTTCTGCCCAAGCCTGGTTCACTAATAAGCCAAAACCCAACATCATTACAATACTCATTACAGTTGACCTTTTCATGGTGCAACCTCCTCTTTTTTAGATTCATTCAATAACGTGTCATTATTAAAACGATTTGAAAACTTAAATACATCTTTGGCGCAAACATCTATACAGCGACCACAATTCGTACAATTCATGTCCGTAATAACGGGACCTATTCCTTTATCTGCACCTTTTAAGGCAGGCTTGATGACTTGTTTTTCAGGACAGACCATAAAACAGTCCATACAGTCATCGCAGCTTTCCCTATTTGGTGCACTAACTCGAACAAGACTAATACGTCCCAACAAGCTATAAAATGCACCTACTGGACAAAGATGACCACACCATCCTTGCCGGCTTAATAAGAGATCAAATAAAAAGATGGCTAAAATAACTAATCCCGCATAACCAAAGCCAAAAATAATTGATCTATGCAAAATTGAAACAGGATTAATAAACTCCCAGACAATGCTACCTGTTACCGCAGCCACTATTAACGTCATCGCGAGTATCCAGTAACGTAAATCTCGAGAGAACCGCGCACCACCTTTAATTTTATATTTTCTTCGTAATCCATCGGCTGCATCAGTAACAACATTGACCGGGCAAACCCATGAACAAAAAACTCTACCACCGACTAAAAAATAAAACACGGTTACAATCACTGCGCCAATGAGTGCCTGACTTATAATCTCATGTCCGGCAAAAAATGATTGTAATAAAACATAGGGATCGGTTAACGGTAAAATATCAAATGTTAAACTTGATGTTAAATTACCTTTTGCAATCCAGTAACCTTCTCCTAATAAAGGTCCAGTTAAAAATATTACTATGACCAAAAGCTGGCTTGTTCGTCGAAGTAATAGCCACTTATTTGCACGCCACCACCCTTTAACTAACACTGCTTCTTTACCGACCTGCTCGGGTAAATTTGCTGCCATTAGCGTGAATCCTTCATCAAACCTTCACCTTCATGTTCGTACTTCAAACCTTCAGGTAAATTATATTTATGTTCTTTATCTGGCGTCACTAAACTCTTACCCGCTTTTTCTTTCTCTTCCCAACCGAGGCGGTAATGATGACCCAACTCACCTTTAGCCAGCTTCAGCGGTAATACTTTAATAGCGGCTTCTTCCAGTACACAGCCCCGCTCACATTTACCACAGCCAGTGCATTTATCTGAATGAACAACCGGTATAAAGATCGTATGTTTACCGCTTCGCTGGTTATGTCTGGGTTCCAGCGTAATCGCTTCATTTATTAAAGGGCAAATACGATGGCAAACATCACAACGTAAACCGAGATAATTCAAACATGTTTCCTGATCCACTATAACGGCAAGTCCCATACGGGCATCATCGATATTAGTCAGTTCTTTGTCTAAAGCACCGGTCGGACAAGCCACAACACACGGTATATCTTCACACATTTCACAAGGAATCTTTCGTGCCTCAAAATAGGGAGTACCCAGTGCAACAGGTTCAGCCAATTCCGAAAGTTTTAAAATATCATAAGGACAATCACGAACACATAAACCACAGCGAATACAGGCGGCTAAAAAATCATCTTCATTTTCAACACCCGGTGGTCGCAGTGCATATGCCGGTAAAGATTTAGCCTCTTTTGTATATAAACCTAAGCCAACACCCAACAAAGCCACACCGCTTGCTGCTCTTGCGGTGTCAACGATAAATCGTCTACGGCTTAACTGGTGTTTTAACACGTTGGCTTTCCTTTATTACGCTTTCGTTACCTTAACGGCAGACTTCTTATAATCTGTTTCTTTTGATAACGGATCCGTTGCATCAAGAATTAACTTATTAACCAAACGTCCTGCATCAAACCAGGGTACAAAAATCAAACCTTCTGGTGGACGATTTCGTCCACGTGTTTCCACCTTCAATGTAATATCACCACGGCGACTGGCAACTTTAGCAGTCATACCACGACGCAAGCCACGTTTTTTTGCATCATTTGGATGCATAAACATAACCGCATCAGGGAATGCACGATATAACTCAGGAACACGACGGGTCATTGAGCCTGAATGCCAATGTTCAAGTACGCGACCGGTTGACATCCACAAATCATATTCTTTATCCGGACTTTCAGCTGGTGGCTCATAAGGTGCAAAGATAATATTGGCCTTGCCATCTTTCTTACCATAGAACTTAACGCCTTCACCTTTCTTAACAAAAGGATCATAACCTTCGCGGTAGCGCCACAAGGTTTCTTTTCCGTTAACAACCGGCCAGCGTAAACCACGTGAATTATGATAGGCATCAAATTCTGCAAGATCATGACCTTTCTTCGGACCTTCAGTACCAAAGCGGCGATACTCTTCAAATAAACCTTTTTGTAAATAGAAACCAAAATCATCCATCTCAGCATTATCGTATGTGTTACCACGACTATCGGTTACCTGTTGTTTTGGATACTTATTTACCTGACCATTTTTGAATAAAACTTCGTACAAGGTTTTACCTTTTACACTCGGCTTCTTGGCAATTAAATCTGCAGGCCATACTTCTTCAACTTTAAAGCGTTTTGAGAATTCAACCATCTGCCATAAATCAGACTTTGCTTCACCCGGAGCACTAACTTGCTGACGCCAGAATTGAGTACGACGTTCTGCATTACCGTAGGCACCTTCTTTTTCTGTCCACATTGCCGTTGGTAAAATTAAATCACCCGCTAATGCAGTTACCGTTGGGTACGGATCAGAAACGACAATGAAGTTTTCAGGGTTACGGTAACCAGGATAGGTTTCATCATTAAAGTTGGCCGCGGCCTGAACATTGTTATTACACATTACCCAGTAAGCATTCAACTTGCCGTCTTTTAACATACGATTTTGTAATACAGCGTGATAACCCGGTTTAGGTGGAATGGTACCTTCCGGCAAATCCCAGACTTTCTCTGCAAAGTCACGATGTGCTTTTTTCTTAACAACTAAATCAGCAGGTAATCTGTGAGAGAAAGTACCTACTTCACGCGCGGTACCACAAGCAGAAGGCTGACCCGTTAATGAAAATGGGCTGTTACCAGGCTCTGAAATTTTACCCATCAATAAATGAATATTGTAAACCAGACCATTTACCCATACACCACGCGTATGCTGATTGAAACCCATGGTCCAGAAAGACGTCACTTTCTTTTTAGGATCGGCATAAAGTTTTGCCAGCTTAAGCAAGTTTGCTTTAGGGACACCACTTAATTTAGAAGTATATTCCAAATCATATTTTGCTACTGACTTAGCGTACTCATCAAATTTAATTTTTGTTAACTTACCACCTTTACCTTTTTTCGCTTTTTCTAACGGGTGTTCCGGACGTAATCCATAACCAATATCCGTCGCAGTTTTAGTGAAGTTAACGTTGTCACCAATAAACTTTTTGTCATACGATTTTGTTTCAATAATGTAGTGCGCGATATAGTTAGCAATCGCTAAATCAGTTTGTGGTGTAAATACCATTCCGTTATCGGCTAAATCAAAACAACGATGTTTAAAGGTTGATAATACGTGTACTGAAGAACCTTTTTTGGTTAAACGTGTATCGCTTAAACGAGACCAGAGAATTGGATGCATTTCGGCCATATTCGCGCCCCATAGTACAAACGCATCAGCATGTTCCAAATCATCGTAACAACCCATTGGCTCATCCGCACCAAAGGCACGCATGAAGGCACCTACTGCTGAAGCCATACAATGACGCGCATTAGGATCTAGATTATTTGTTCGTAAACCGGCTTTAAATAATTTGGATGCTGCATAACCTTCCCATATTGTCCACTGACCAGAACCAAACATACCGACTGAAGTTGGACCTTTTTTCTTTAAGGCTTCTTTAAATTTAACAGCCATAATATCAAAGGCCTGATCCCAGCTAACTTCAGCGAAATCACCTTCTTTATCGTATTTACCATTGGTCATACGCAGTAACGGTTTGGTCAGACGATCTTTGCCGTACATAATTTTAGAAAGGAAATAACCTTTTATACAATTTAAACCGCGATTTACAGGTGCATCCGGATCACCTTGTGTTGCCACAACGCGGCCGTCTTTTGTTCCAACTAAAACACTACAACCTGTACCACAAAAGCGGCATGCTGCTTTATCCCAGCGAATTTTATTCGGTCCACTTTTGGCTACAGCAGTGCTAATACCTGGAATCGTAATTCCCGCGGCCGCAGCGGTGGCTGCAATTGCATTTGTTTTTATAAAATTCCGACGGTTAAGCTTCATTATGATGCCTCCTGTGAAGGTTGTTCATTACAAGTGTTTACTGTGCAAGCTGGAGTTACTTCGGCGAGAACTTCTTCTATATTGATATTCTCATTATCATCACTTTCGTGATAAACCATTGCGACAGACATAACACCTTTTAGATGTTGGAAAGCCATAACCTGATCGGCTAAAGCATGAAGTTTTTCATTTTCTACTGTTACTACTAATTTACCATCCGTTGCGGCATGAACTTCCACCCCTTCGATGGCATTTAATTCTTCACTCAGAGCGTCCATTTGCTTTGGCTGGACATGGACTAAAACACCACTAATATTCATGTATTACTCTCCATTTTCCTGATGTTCAAATTCGTTTATATAACTAAAACTAATCGCATTGCTTGGACAAGGCTTCGCACATGCGCCACAACCTGTACATAATTCCATCGTTAAAACCGGCTGCGCAACACTCCTCACTTTAGGAGTAAAACTAATGGCTTCTGTCTCACACTGTTCCTTGCACACAACACAAACAACTTTTTTTGCCGCAAGACACTGCTCACCAATAGTTGCTTTTAATGCCCAGGGTTCTTCATTCAGAGGGCTAAATAAATCTTCAGAACAACTTTTCACGCATTCCTGGCAAAAGGTGCACTCACCTCGATTAAAATCTACTTCCGGAAAGCCACCGTCACCTTTAACTAAAATTTTTTCCGGGCATTTTGATATACAGTCATGGCACCGTGAACAGTTATCGGTAAATTCAAGCTCTGTTCGTACCCAGGGTAATCGTACTGCTTGCTGAGAGCCGCTAAATTTAGCTTTTAATAAAGCCCTTCTGCTCAGCACACCCAACTTAATCTCCAGCTCATAATAAAAAAAGGACGAGTCAATACTAGTACATTCAAACTAATTAACATTGATTTACATCAAAAATTGCTTAAATACTAATATGATTGTCTTATGCCTGACTATTTTGCTTGTGTATTATTTTTATATTTATTTGTGCTAACAAAAGATACTTAACTTTATAAATTATAAATACCCGTTTATATAACTTGTAACAATCATTAACCGTATTGAATTTACATGCATTGTAGTCAAGCGACAATCATATAAATTAATAGGAACATAGAAAGAAAGGAATGGAAATATATTATTAGTTTATTGTTACAGAGGCTTAATATTTATTGCTTTATTTTCAACAACACATGCCTCCCGACATAAAGCACAACCAACACAGTGCTTAAGATTGATGAGTAGTTTTTCATGCACAAAAACCAGCGTACCTTTTACCGGACAAGCTGACTCACATGCCCCACACTCAGGACCTGAATAAGGTAAACAGATTTTTGTATCAATTTCTGCAGAGGAAAATCCAGGAATATTAATATGTTCATTCGGTTCTACCTCAGATAAAACAAGCGCGTTCACTTCACATGCGTTTACACATGGCCAGTCATCACATAAATGACAAACTTTTAAAAAATACACCAATAGGACAACAAGCACTTAAACTATAATATTGTCTTAGGTAACTTTTAAATTTATTTATCAAAATAATTATTCCCTAATACTATTACATTCGCATAATCATGGGCTGCATCAATAACCAGAGTTCAACTAAACTAATTATAAAAATAAAACCCAGTAGCGGCACAAAAGCTATTGAATTTAAACTCTTTGACTCTGTTATTTGATGAAAACGTTGACGAGCAATACGCAAAGATAGCCAAAAACCAAAAACCACTAATAAACCCTGTAGCGCAAAAACAATATCATCTGCTACCAAAGGATTCATGTGTCGCATCATTCCCCCTGGTAAGACATTAGTACCAATGGGATTAGCTACAATACTCCAGAATCCTGCACTTTCACCAACCAAATACGTTAAGTTATGCGCAATATGATAGGTAAAAGCTAAAGGTAATATACTTAAGGCAAGGGCAGAAAAAATTCGTTTATATTCCTCACCTGTTTTCATTAATACTTTCGTCAGTTTTACGGTCAGCACAAATAAAATAATTGGCAACAACATACTCACTATCATTCCCATTGAGAAACTCATTAATAACTGTCCTGAGTCACCTATGGTGTAAGCCAGCTTTTGGATGCTGTCTTCCCAATAAGGCATCATGGTAACACCGTGAAAAATAGTTAAGCTAACAAGCCCTAAAATAAACCAGGCTTCATCAACCCGGCCTCTTAAAACTGTTTTTCGTGAAGCCTGGATGATCTCATCCCCAATTCCACGTATTTGCCAACTCACATTTTCAGATGGGCAACTCATACTGCATGCACCACATGAAGTGCAATAAGTATTTTGAGTTAAGCTACCCATCACTAAATGTGTAGGGCAAGGTTCTATATATGGCAAACCTTTATCACCAGTAGATTGCTGGCTACCATGGTAACACTCCAGAGTTTTACAATTTGCGCATATTTTTTTATCTACAGGACGTAAGGCGACAGGAGCGATCGAACTATACACACCTATCGTTCGACCTATTGCACAAAAATAACGACAAAATGCCTTACGTTCATAAATAACTAAAGACATTATTGCCAGAACAAGCATAAACAAAGCGAACAATGACGTAGCATATGGACTTACTCTTACACCTATACCAAGCTCTAGCCAGGTTAATGCAACAAACATGAAAAGTGCAGGCCAGAGGGAACGTAATGTTTTTGGTACACGTAAATTTAAACTGCTATTTTTGTTACCTCGTTTCCAGAGTTTACGTCTAACCAACCATGTCGCAATGGCATCCCAGGGACATATAGCACACCAGGCTGAACCAACAAAAAAAATACTGATAACAACACCTGACCACCAAACAGTCCATGTTAAAACGGTAGCTATATTCTTTTCAGCTATTTGAGTTCCAAATAAACCCGCATAAATAAGAATTAAAAAAACAGTAGCAGTGAATAATCGTAAACTAACTATTAGCCATGGATGCGTTACTATAAACTTAATGGGTTTAGCAGATAACGTATATTGAAATAACGCCTTATTCCTTACATTATATTTGCTAGTTGAAAAATAAATTATCGTGCGTAAACCGATAACAATCATGCTGAATAAAATAAATGCTACCCAACCTGCTGGCAATCCAGGATGAGTCATAACATCATCCGGAATATAAATTATATTATTAACAATATCTAAAAAATACTCATACATATTTATTACTTTTAATCCAAGTAATTATGAATAATAATCAAACTATATGAGAGATACCTTGATATATTAAAAAGATGATTAACAATAAAATATATCAGGCTATGAGATACTTATCGTTAGTGGCTTGTTCCTGATGAACGATTAATTTTATTGAAGACGTTATATTTACCGGATGGTTTTTTCATCGGTAGGCGTTTAATTTCTTTTAAAGTATTTGCATCATAAATGATCAATTCACCATCCATGTCCCAGACACTTAACAGAACGTGTTTACCGTATCGATCGAACTCAACATGTGCAGCATTTTTTCCTGGTGAGGGTTTTAATGTTTTAACTATTTCTAACGTTTCTTTATCTATAATATGTACTGCTTCTTTATTTGGCCCAAAGAATACATCCGCCCAGGCATAACGTGAATTTTCATGACTGCGCATAAAAAACCCCGGCCCCAGTGTTTTTATTTTTTTAATCGTTTTCCATGTCGTCATATCAATAATACTGATCTCTGACTTTTTAATATTAGGGCTAGCCATTATCATCTTACCTTTATACTGCCAGGTAATACCTGAAGCCAGATGAGGTAAACCTGTTAGCTCCAGATCTGCCACTTTATGACCAAGATTTAAATCAATAACTTGTCCATTTTTATTATTACGTCCGGTTCCCATTATATGGGTGTAAGACTGATCAAATTGAAAATCATCCAGATAATCATCAAGCTTAATACGTCGTATAGAGAAGTTAGTTTTATCTTCAATATTTTTATCATGTTTGTCGTTGTAATAAATTTCCCACACCTCAGGAATATCTTTAAGTGCGGCAATAAAACTATTTCGTGGTGTAGCGGTATAAACCGCGCTAACTCTGGATGACTTACCATTCATATCCTTTACAGGAATAACTTTAATGGGCTTAAGATTTTCTGCATCTAATACAACTAAATTATGCGGCAGGTAATTACCAACCAATACTGACTTACCATCACCCGATACCGCTAGATTTCGTGTATTTATACCCGCTTTTATTTCTACTACTGTTTTTAAATTATAAATATCATATTTACTTATCCAGCCATCTCTCGATGCAAAATAAACATAACGCCCATCGGGTGAATATTTAGGTCCACCATGTAATGCGAAACGAGTTTTAAAACGATGAATAGGTTCAAACCTGTCACCGTCTAATAACGTAGCATGATGATCACCTAACTCAACAACAATAAAAAGATTAAGCATATCTGCTTTAAAAACAGGTTTATCGCCAAGACTACCGGGCTTGAAATGAATAAGATGAGATTTTTTAATCTCATTCATTCCCCATTTTGGTATATACGGTAAAGGTGTGTAGACATAGTTAACCAGCGATTGAATATCTTTAGCTGATATTTTATTTGCAAAAGCAGGCATTTGTGTTGCTGCACGGCCATTGGCTATAACATTAATCGCTTTCTTTTTACGTAATCGTTTTAAATTTTCAGGTAATAAGGCGGGGCCCATGCCCCCTAAACGATTTTCTCCATGGCAGCTGGCACAATGTTGTTGGTACAGAGCATCAATGTTTGTCGTTGTGGCATAACTAATATGACTCACGAGTAGCAAAGTACTCACAATACTTATTCTTATCATTTATGCTTTCTTTTTTTGCGGAGAGTTTTGTCGCGACCAGGGAGTAACTTTCAAACGTTCGGTTGATCCTTCAATACCAATTTCACTGTCTAATAAATAACAGGCGGGATCTTCTGCCCAGAAATTATTGGTTAACTGATAAGCACGGACTCGCGTATTGCCACCACAAACATCCTGATAACTACATGCTGCACATCGCCCTTCTAATGGTCGTGGATGTGATTTTAACCCGTCCATGAGTGGGTCACTTCGATCTTGCCAGATGTCGGAGAACTTACGTTCTTTAACGTTACCTAAATTGTGATCCCACCAAAATGTATCGGGATGCACATTACCCAGGTTATCAATATTTGAAATATTAACGCCCGATGAATTACCTCCCCACTGCGCCAGCTTTGCACGCATATGTTCAAGTTTTTCAGGGAAATGTTTTTCTATCCAATATAAAAGATAAACCCCATCCGCATCATTATTGCCAGTAACAAATTCACGTTCCCGACCTTCTTCTACATGCTTCCAGCAAGTATCAAATAATAGGTCCATGGCATCACGAGTCAATTGATGAACCACATCGTCTTTGCGATTTTTATTGCCACGACCTGCATAATTCAAATGAGAGAGGTAAAACTTATCGACCTTTTCCTGCTCCATAATATCGAGCAATTGAGGCAATTCGTTTGCATTATCCATGGTTAAGGTAAAGCGCATACCCACCTTAATACCTGCTTCACGACATAGACGAATGCCTTTCATAGATTCATCAAAGGCTCCTATCTTGCGACGAAATTTATCATGCGTTTCTCTTACACCATCAATACTTATTCCAACGTAGTCATAACCAATTTTTGCAATATCATCGATATTAGATTCATCAATCATAGTGCCATTGGTTGAAAGCCCAACATAAAATCCCATGTCTTTAGCCCGCTTCGATATTTCAAAAATATCCGGGCGCATTAAAGGTTCACCACCGGATAAAATCAGCACCGGCACGTGGAATGCTTTTAGATCATCCATCACCTTAAAGACTTCTTCTGTGTTGAGTTCTCCGGGGAAGTCTTTATCTGCTGAAATTGAATAACAATGTTTGCAGGTTAAATTACAGCGACGGATTAAGTTCCAAATGACCACGGGGCCAGGAGGATTACGCTTTTCACCCATTGCAGTAGGTGATTTCAATTCACGCATATATTGGCTAATACGAAACATTTTTTACCCTCATCCTACGGTTATTTTATTTACTGTTTATTTTCCCAGCTTGTCATACAAACCGGTTACTTTATTCATGCTAACGAGTATTTTTTCACTCGATATAGCAATCAGTAAAGGAATAAAACGCCCCTTTTTCAAACGAAAACTACGTTCAAAAATACTCCATTGCGTTCTTGTTTCCTCTAATGCTTTGTTAATTTCATTTGTATTCATCTTCAAAGATGACAATTCATTTAATGCAGTAGAAAACTCATTCCCGGAATTTTGCATTAATTCATATGATTTATCGGCATTCACACCCCATGCTGTCAACATGTAGTATTTTGCAATACGTTGTGACAACATCCTTTGCCGTCCGGAAGTATTAACGATTTTTCCTAATTTAGAATTTGCACTTTTTTGTAATGTTAATACGACCTGATGGGTAGCTTTCAGAAGCGCGTTATCTTTAGCAACCAGCTTTTTAACACCTTCTTTTGAAACCTTACCAATTGCGATATTTCTAAACGGTGTCCAAAGTGCTTCAACCCTGGCAAGACTTTTCTTAGTACTTTTATTTTTACTAAAGCGTTTAAGTTCAGCGAGTTGTTTTTCAAACAACTCTACAGATAACAATAATTGTTCATTTGCTTCATCAATTTGTACATCCAGGCCAATCATACTGTAGGCTTTAACGATTCTCTGGCTCAACATACGTTGGCGACCTGCTTTATTAATAGCTGACGCGTATGTTTTTATAACTTCAGCCTGAACCTCAGTAAAGACTAAAGGCAGTGAGACCAACAAGACTACAAACCAAATGCGGATATCAAACTTATGCAACTTGTTAGAACGCATTAATTTCTCCAAAATTCTATTATTACAGGTTAAATCGTAAACCCGTTTTCTTTAAAATTTTTGTGCTGAATAAGATATCATGGCCACGATCATATTCACCTAGCAACTCACCAATCGTTGCCATTAATGTTCTTGCTTCATCTCGCGTATGCGCATGCACCATGGCAAATAAATTATACGGCCACTCCGGTAAAAACCGTGGTCGATGATAACAATGACTAACAAAATCAAGTTCACCCACTTTGTGACCCAGCTCACTGATACGTTCATCCGGCACATCCCATACCGTCATACCATTTGCTTTGTAACCCAACGCATAGTGATTTGGTACTGCGGCTATACGACGAATAACTCCACTTTGTTTCATCTTGTCCATTCGGAAAATAACGTCACTTGAGTTAATACCCAGACGTTGCGCAATATTTTCATAAGGACGGGAAACAAGAGGTAAGCCTGATTGAGTTAACTCAATAATTTTTCGATCAACATCATCGAGTAAAGCAATCTGCTCCATTTCAACTTGTTCCTGCTGTACTAATACATCTTTCATAATTTGAAATATTTAAACCGGTAACCGCAAACCAATGTAATATTCCTCAAGCTTGGGCATATTGAAAACTTTCATGCCGATCTTCTTCTCAATATCACTATTTACCTCATCAATTTTTTCTGGTGAATCGGTCGCCAATACGTACCACATATTATAGTCATGATCGCGTTTATAATTATGAGCAACTTCAGGATAGCTGTTTACAATTTCACTTACTTTATCGAAATCATCTTCAGGAACACGCACCGCAACCAGGCTAAATGCTCCACCTAACTTTTGTGCATCATACATTGGTCCAAATCGAGATAATATTTTTTCATCAAGTAGATTGGATAGACGATCTAATAACTCTTGTTCTTCAATACCCAGATGCCGGGCAACCTCTAAATAAGGTTCTTCAGATAAAGGAAAACCAGCCTGTAAAAGGTTAATGATTTTTCGGTTTAAAGTATCCACAAATTACCTTCTACTTACACAGTATTAGCGATAAATCGCACCACGTTGTTTAAAGCGACGGGTACTGAATAATACTTTATGTTCGATTTCATCAAGATCACAACGTTTAGCTAACAATTGTATATTTGCCAAAACGTCATCACGATCCTTACCATGAATCATGGTAAATAAATTATATGGCCAGTCAGGCAGTCTGCGTGGGCGACGATAACATAGAGTGACAAAATCAAATTGTCCCATACATAAACCCAGCTCACTCACCGTTTCGTCAGGGATATCCCATACTGTCATGGCGTTAGCACGGTAGCCCAATTCATGGTGACGTACAACAACACCAAAACGCTTAATTACTTTAGTTTCATTTAAATCTTGTATACGTTGAATAACTTCTTTCTCATCAATATTCAGTTGTTTTGCCAAATCTGCATACGGTGTTGGCGTAAGAGGTAACCCAGTTTGTATCAAGGTAATTAAAGCTTGATCCTGTTCATCAAGCACCGCTTGTTGAGGCAAGGAAGGAAGACGATATTTAACTTTCATATCCATAATCAGATTCTCGCCGCCGATTTTTGATCATGTTCAAAATCCAGCTCAAAACCCAGGTCAATATGAAAATCTTCAAGCATAGGCAAATACATAACATCATGCCCGCTACGATGCTCTATATCATCAAGAACAGCATTTAACGTATGTTCATCACTTGCAGTTAAAACAAACCATAAATTATATTGATGTTCTCGTTTGTAGTTATGGTTCACTTCACTGTATTCATTTACCATCGCAGCAATAGATTCCAGTTCATCCTCAGGTATCGCCATTGCAGCCAATGTACTTGCACCAATACTATTCGCTCTGAATACTGCACCCACTCTGCTAACGTAGCCGTCATTTTGAAGTTGATTTAATGTTTCAATAACAACTTCTTCACTGGTACCAATTTCATCTGCAATTTTTTTAAAGGGTCTTGAGACTAATGGAAAGCCATGTTGAAAATCATTTAATAAATGCTTCTCAATACTATTTAATTGCTGCTCATTTAATTTATTATCAGTATTTAAATTCATAAAGGTTCCTACTGAACTATAAGCCTATACGATGTGCACGGTTGGTAAAGAAAATACCACTTGGTTTTTCCATTGGTAAGGTCGTTAATGCCTTAAAACTATCTGTATCATAAACAGTCACTTTTCCCGCATCTCGCGCAGAAATCCAGACATGTTCGCCTCGCGGAGTGAACTCCATATGCAAAACGGCTTTGCCGGGTTTTAATATTTTTACAATCTTTAAACTTTCCGTATCAATAATCTGTACCGTGTCATTTTTTGGGAAAGCATAGTTTACCCACACTTGTCGCCCATCAGGACGCGCCATAACAAAAACGGGCTGACCATGAACGGGAATTTTTTTAATTAGTTTCCAGTTGCGTCGATCCATAACTAATACTTCATTACGACCAACAGCAGGAAAAAAGGCATAATCTTCTGTCATTGCCCAGCCCTCTAAATGCGGCATTTTATAAACCGGCATTTTTTTACCACCACGGCCATAGTTTGCAAGAATACGTTTAACACCTTTTTCAGGATGCCATAAATCCAACACTGCAAGGCCATCTTCACCAAACAAGCCTGCAATATAATAACGTCCATCCGGTGTAATCAAACCATCATAAGGTTGCTTACCAATATTTTTAAATCGCGTGATAACCGCCTTACCACTAGTATAGTCGGCCAGCCAAATTTCACCCGCATCATAAAGCGAAAACACAAATCGTTGTCCTGGAGCATCAACGAGACCGACTACCTTTGATTGCTGGTTGTTCTTTCCAAATACAGCAGGAATATCTTCCACTAGTTCCAGCGTATTTGCATTAAAAACTTTTACGCCACCGGGTGTGTAATTTGACACAGCAACAAGTTTTCCATCTTGTGAGATTGCACCACCAATACTATTGCCGGACTGTATTACTCGTTTTGCTATTTCACCTTTTAAAATATCTACTTTAGTTAATCCACCATCGCGGCCAAACACGTAAGCATATCGTTCATCACGAGAATAGACGATTGAGGCATGAGATAAGTCACCTAGTCCATTAACTTGTTTTAAAGTTACTCGTTGTGTTGAGTCAACGATCTTTACACTACCCGTTGCACGCTCGATCACTACGCCTAAATCACCCGTGCCACGTAAAGTATTACAAGCACTCAACACAACTGTTGCAGATAAAATTAAAAGTAATGATTTAAACTTAGTCATGTTTTACGCCGTTATATAAAGTATTCACAATCCAGTTAATCTCTTGTCGGGTTAATATATTTTTCCATGGTGGCATTGGCGTTCCTGGTCTGCCATTTGCAATTGTTGTTTCAATAAATTCACGAGGTTTATTTCTTAACACCTCTGGTGTTAATGCTGGACCAAGCCCACCTTTCATCGTCATTCCATGGCATGACCCACAATCCTGAATGAGTAAATTATTTAACTCGGTAATGCGTTCTTTAGATAGAGTATTATCCTGTGCGCTAGCAGAACCTAAAAACAGAAAGAGACAAACAAGGGGTAATATATTCGACTTAACTGCCATTCAATCATCCATGCAACGATTGCTCATTATTAGTAAAGTCACCCTCTAGAGCATTTTCGACTTCAAACCAATTTAATTGATCCGCAAGTGAAACAACTTTTCCAATAACAAATATAACCGGGGCTTGTAACATAGAAGTATCTTCTGCCAGATTGCCTAAAGTAGTCAAGATGCTCTTCTGCCTGGCTGTAGTGCCGTTTTGAATCGCAGCAGCCGGTGTATTTTTATCCAGGCCTGCTTCAATCAATTTATTACTGATTAATTCTCTATTCGCAAACCCCATATAGATGACGGTTGTTTTATTTTCATCTGCAAGTGACGCCCAGTCTAACTCAAGAGGTTGATCGGCCTGACTGTGCCCTGTCACAATTTGCACGCCTTGTGATAAACCCCGGTGTGTTAAAGGAATACCCGCATAGGTTGTACATGCAGATGCTGCTGTAATACCCGGTACAATTTCAAAATTGATTCCATTTTGCGCTAATAGTAATGCTTCTTCACTGCCTCTGCCAAAGATGAAGGGATCACCACCTTTTAGTCGTACTATGCTGCGTTTGGTATCAGCAAGGTTTAATAATAATTGATTGATTTCATCTTGAGGCAAAGTGTGACTGCCTGTTTTTTTACCTACATAAATTTTACTCACACCTGCTGGAATCTGTTCCAGAATACCTTCTGAAACTAATCGGTCATATATGACCACATCAGCATTCTGAATCAGGCGTAATGCTTTTACAGTTAATAACTCAGGATCACCCGGACCAGTGCCAACCAGATAAACTTTTTTTGACTGATTCATTACATTACCTCAAGACTGTAACTCAGAAATCTTAATTGGCAGTTTGGTGATTGCCGGTATTTAACCCTGTCTAAACGTTAGTCTAGCTCAGTTATGAAAAATATTGAGCCTTTCTCACATAGGATGAAATTATTACTTAATATACAAATTATGCCTTGATTTAGATCAACCAAATTAAATGAATATTCTGATAAAAATAGGCAATAGAATAGTATGAAGAGGGCTATTCTGTGACAAACTTGGATATCAGGAATATCATAGGGTATATGGTAAGCAAAAGGACGGTATCAGAATAAAGCCAGTGCTCATGTTGAGTTTCAATAGCATACACACTGGACAAACAAGCAATAAACGTCCTTAATCAATGCCATAATATAATTTTATAACAAATCATTAAGAGAGCTCATCATGAAGCTAAATGCATGTCTAAATAAACGTATGTGTATGTTCGGTCTATCAGTGCTTATTATGTCCCTGATAATCGCAGTGATATTAGGGCTTTTAGCTGGACCAAACAGTCCCTTAACCTGGTTCCTAATTGCTGCTTTGCTAATAATCCCCTATGTGCACCGACGATTATCAGCCAGACATTACGTTGAATGGAAAGACGAATACAGCGTGGGCATTGACTCTATCGATCGTCAACACAAAAAGCTTCTTAACCTGATAAATCAATTACAGACCGCTGTAGATTATTCAACAGGTGAAGAATTTGAACGCGATGCACTGGATGAACTCGTGGATTACACAAAAACACATTTTAGCTATGAAGAAGGTCTACTGGAGCAAAATAGTTATCCTGATTTTGAACCCCATAAGGAACAACATAAACAGATGATTAAGCACGTAGAAGAAGTGTTAGCTGAATATGAAAAAGACCATGATACTGCAATGAGTAATGCGGTAGAGTATCTTAAAAGCTGGTTGATTAACCACATCAATGGTACTGATAAGCAGTACAGCAGTTTTCTAATTGAAAAAGGCGTGAAATAATTACAGCTAAAATCACTTTGAATTTCAGCTGAGTAACGATATGAAAATTATTCCTGTTTTACTCCTGACTCATTTTCTTTTTTCCATTATGTTTAGCTCTGCATATGCAGAGCATGTCATTAAATTCGATACCCCTCCTGCTGCTCTGGAAAAATGGTACAAACCCGGCAACAAACGCCAGGTATGGTTACACACCATGTTCCGACTACGACGTGAAATGCAGGCCATTGGTGAATATGCCAAAGAAAATAACAAACCGGCAATGAAAAAATGGATAAAACGCCTGGATAAAGATTACAACAAGATTGCGGATATGGTGCCTGAATGGGAAAAAGAAATTAAACCCCGTCTTTTATCTGAGCTCGAGATGTTTGCAAAGAAAGGGGATGCTTTACGCGTTGCTAAAACGTTAAAAATGATTAAGCGTACCTGTAGTGATTGCCACGAAAGTTATCAGCCTGTTGTAACCGCTATTTATCGTTCACCCAGCTATGATGATCTTAAAGTAAAATCCTTAAAAGGAACCTCTCATAGCTTTAAAGAAAATATGAATGAGTTATCCAGATCAGTTAATCAAATACTCATTGCGCTGGATGATGGTCATAAATCCACTGCCTTGCAAGCTCGACTCAAGCTTAAAAAACAATTACACAATCTTGGAGATAGTTGCAGCAGCTGTCACAAGAAAGATGCCTATCCCAGAGAACGTATATTAGGTAAAGCCACACTTAAAAAGCTTGATTCACTCGAATCAAGTATCGGTAAGTGGCGCGTAAAAGAAAGTAAGGAGTTAATGGGTAAACTTGCCGTTACTGTTTGCGCACGCTGCCATAATACTCATCGTATTGTTTCAGACTTACGAAATACATTTTTACCCCCAAAATAATATAGCAGTTCAGACTTGATCTTACAAAGTGAGGAATAGAACTTTGGTATGATCTGACATTTGATAAAATAATAAAGTTAACTAAAAGCAGCCATATTAAATCAATATTAAACTGCACCAAAACGAATCACCAAAAACCGACATTTCCATAACAAGTAAGAACTGTAATAGTGTTTGTTCTCCCTTTTCTTGATTTGATATTCTATTAATATTCATTTAAGTTATTGATTAATAATTAAGCTTTAAATAAACGTTTGGAAATATAAAACACAATATATGGATGTCTACAATATTAGGTATATGTAGATGTCCACATAATTCACTGTTAGGTGTAAGGATATGCCATGATAAAGAGTACAGAATATAGTTTATGGGTTATTGTCCTAATAATTATTGCGACACCAATTGTATATATAAGTTTTTGTAGTCCCGGTCCAGTGTTCTGGGAAAGTGTTGTTAGTGGGTTGCTTGCAACTTCTGCTGCATTAGTAGCAGGCATACCTTTTGCTTTATGGATAGATAGAGCAATTAAACATAAAGATGAAGTAAAAAATAATAAAGAAGAAAGGAAACTGGAGTTAGAATTACTAGAACTAATTAAGGAAGAGTTATCATTTACTAACAGTTTACATGTGTGTGTGAAAGGTGACTCTACTCATATTCCGACCCAGCCTTTAAAATCTGATCTGTGGGCATCTATAACTACTGCGGGAAAACTAAACTTAATACAAAACCATAAATTACTAAACAGAATTGCCTCTGCTTATTATGTAATTAATGTTGTAAAGAAAATTGAAGAACAAGCATATTTGGCGTCACGTTCTGCTACAGTAAAATTCGATAATGGCAGGACAGCTGCAAGTATTTTATTAACTGATGCTCGTCATTTTGATACATTATTATCAGAAAGTATTGATGAGGCGCTAAGAGATATTGATGAAGATATATCGAAAAACACCTAACAAGGCGTTCAACTTCGCCCATAAAAAGCAAAAGCATGGGCCGGACGCGAATAAAGACTCGCGCCCGTTAACTTAACCGTTATGTATGAAAATAAATTATGCCTGCTAAACATTATATAGATAATAAACGCCAACTCATTATCACTTCATGGGAAGGTACAGCGCATGATGCTGAATTCATAAAAGCAATAAAAAAATACCAAAACGATATTCAAAACAAATCTGAATATATTAATTACAATGAAATAGTTAATTTAAGTGAAGTAACAAGTTTTAAACTATCTACAGAAGGAATTAAAAATATCGGTCAAATTGCATCAAGCACAGACAAAAGTGATGGAAATAGGAAGCTTGCAATAATTGTTAGTTCTAATTTAGCGTATGGTCTTGCCAGAATGTACGAGGCATATAGGAGCTTTTCTAAAAAGTCCAAGAAAGAGATTAGGATATTTAAAAAAGAAAAAGATGCTGTTGCATGGATTCAAAAATAATACATAACAACACGCCCTGAGGTGGACAACAAGTAAAAAATTAGCTGTCTACCGCAAACTTTAGCAACGGAGAACCCTGCTTCTTCAATGCTTTTAAATATTTTGACTCATCATAAGGTGTATTTGTTTGCCAGCATTTATATACAATTCTAATCCATTTAAAAGCCAATGAACGAATAATCGATTATGGGGTTTGCCCTTGCTAAGTTGTTGTTCATAATACGCTCTCGCCCAAAATGAATAACGAATCGATTGTCCTGCCCATTCTACGAACGTCTGCCTTAAAAATTTTGGACAACTGTACCGCCAATGCGTCCACTTCTTTTGCCCGCTCTGCTCAATTACAGGTGCGATACCCGCATATTTTTGTATTTCATTCGCTGACTGATATCGTGTTCGGTCAGAACCAAAGGCGACAAATATTCGTGGCGCTAATTGAGGTCCGGCACCCGGTAAACTATCAAATATTTTTCTTTCACTTTGCTTTTTATAACGTTGTTTAATTTCTTTATCGAGTCGCTCAATTGATTCAAGTAAGCATTTTAATTGTGGTATTAATACTTCTATCATTATTTTATTCGGTTCAATCACGCCAAGGTCTTCTGTTAATGCCATAGCAGATTTAATTTCTTCAACTCTTCTTTCATTAACCTCAAGATATCGTGAATGATGTTGTTTTAAAAAATTCATTATAGTTTGTTTACGCGCTTTTTTTACTGCGTCTAATGATGGCCACTTTTCCAGAAAATCACAAAACAAGCGAGTGTCTTTTTCTTTAAACCAATCAAGTACTTGAGGATAGTAATTTTTCAGCGTTGCGGTAATACGATTAGATAAATCAACTCTATCTTGAACAACTTTACGACGATATTCCAGAAGCTGTGATAAAGCTCTTACGTTAACTGAATCAGGCCATATGACATCAAGCTTATCCATATGTTGTTCTAATATTTCTGTTTGGAAAAAAGCATCACTCGGATCATTTTTTGCGCCGCTATGGATAAATGCTTTTCTATATTTTGCAACAGTCGATGGATTAATTGAAAAAGTATAAGATGGTTATATTTGCTTAAGGCATAAATAAGAGGCCCTTTTGTGAGTTCACAAGCCACTGCGATAGTACGATCCGGATACCTTTTTTTTAATGACATAACCCACTCATGCAGAGACTCAGGCTTACTCAATATAACTGAATAGTGATATTTTGATGTACCTATAACATGTTCACAAACATCATTTTTTTATCTGCCCAGTCTATACCAACCAACACGGAAAAATCATTGATATCAAACTCTTTCATATCACACCTCCTGGGTGTAAAGTCAGTTTTGGAATGTGCTTGGAATTTGTTTCTCGCAGGTCTTATAGATAGTCGGTGCACGAAGATCCCTGAGTATGCGTTTTGGAACAAAATGCTGTCTGCTGATCCGAACGTCTTGTTATGAACATTAAATGTTTGGCAATCAATATTCGTGATCAACAGAAGCATGTTCCACTAAATCAGGTAAAAGGTAAATTGTGGATTCAATGGAGCTGTCCAACTATAAGGCAGTCAAGAACATTCGCTCTCGCTCATTTGGACAACTAAAAGCCGTGCTCTGCACGTTTTTAGTTGCCACTTACTTGTAACGTTATGTATAAAATTAGGAAAAATAATGCCATATCAACTACATCTTGAAAATGAAGGGGTTCATTCTATTTTTACTGAAGCCTTTACAGATGAAGACTTAAGAACATTACGTAAAAGTATGTTTTTATTAATGGATATACACATAACTAAATACCATTTACATACATTCAATGACATTAAATCTTATCCTGTTTCATCGAATGGAATTCGTAACATAGCTGAACAGGATGCTAAGTTTTTTGAAATCAACCCTAATATTAAAATCGCTGTTGTTGCAAATCAAAAAGTAATAAAAGGTTTAACCAATATGTATAGGGTTTACTTTGAGCTGTCTAGTAACAATGTATCATGGGCAACAGAGTTTTTTGAATCTGAAGAAAAAGCTAGAGAATGGTTAAATACATAACAAGGCGCTCAAGTAAAGTGCTACGCACGGGACGCGAGACTTCCCCCGAATTACTGGACACTAAAACCTAACGGAGAAAGTGTCATATGAAAACCACTATAGAAAAGCATTTAAGATATACAAAGAGCTTTAAAATAGCCGCAGTAGAACTTTCAAATTACTCAGCGTTTCAAACCAAAGATGTCGCTCTGGCATTAGAAATACACCCTTTTATGTTGTCGCGCTAGAAAAAAGAACACCGTGAAGGTCTGTTAAAAGGAGCTGTTGAAGAAAATCTCAAGGAATTGGAGGAGAAAGTGACTGAACAAAAACAACTACGTCAATTCGAAAAGCGAATCAAACGCCTCGAAATGGAAAATAAGATGCTAAAAAAAAGCATCGACTTTGCTTCAAAACAAAACAAGACGTCTACGCATTCATAAAACAAGATACGACGATGAGTGTACAGTCTGCCTGTGTAAAATTTATGATGTTTCACGTAGTGGTTATTACACATGGCGTGACCGTAAGATCAGCGCACGAGCAAAAGCCAATCAGTCACTTGCCAAAAAAATCAAACATATTCATGTGAAAAGTTTTGGTATTTACGGCAGTCCACGCATTACAAAAAAATTACACCAACAAGGTATTCACGTTAGCGAGAACCGCGTCGCACCTATTATGCAGGCTGAATGTATTGTTGGGCGAATTCATACACGTAAGCAACGTGCACCGAGTATTGTTGAAGTAATTAAAAGGTCAAAGAACAAACGATTAACAACACCAAAGCCAACTCGCACCAATCAAGTTTGGGTGGGTGATGTCACTTATCTTTGGCATCAAAAACGCTGGTGGTATCTCTCTGTCGTGATGGATTTATACTCACGTAAAATTATTGGTTGGTCTCTTGAAAGTTATCGAAAAAAAGAATTAACAATAAGCGCGTTGAGGAAAGCATTACAAAATCGAAAACCTAAAGCGGATATGCTTTTTCATTCAGACCGAGGGGTTGAATACGCGGCTGGCGCATACCGTGATTTACTTGCTCAACATAATATTCAACCCAGTATGAACCGTCCTGGTCATTGCACAGACAATGCTCACATGGAGTCCTTCTTTCATTCACTTAAAGGTGAATGGATCAACGGTAATAAATACGCTACAGTAGATATATTACGAAATTCGATAATGGATTATATTGTGAATTTTTATAATCGAACTCGGTTACATTCATCATTAAATTATTGTTCGCCCAATGAATTTGAACGACGTCAACTTCATTGATTACCCTGTCCATTTTTTCGGGGGAAGATCACGCATAAAAGACATGCGCCCCTTAGCTAAACGTTAGCACCAAAACTTGTATTTTCGCGTAAAATCTCAACAATTTCACTTAAACACTCAGCAAAGAGAGGCAACATTATGAAAAATCTTAAATCTATTATTCAAGTACTAGCGTTTGTACTAATTACAAGTGTAACTACTACTGCACATGCAGGCGAGCCAACAGGGTTATTCGTAAATTTAACAACAAATGATACAAAAGCAGCAAATAAAGCAATTATGTTTGCTCACAAGATTGCACTTAAGCGGGGCCATAGTCCTGTAGCCATCTGGCTTAACGTGAACGGGATTCATCTTGCAGATGAGATGAGCGCCCCTCCAGCACTTAAAGCAAAACTCATTAGCTTTATGAAAGATGGGGGTACTGTAATTGCGTGTAGAATGTGTTCAAAGGGCGCAGGTATTACTAAGAAAGATTTGATTAAAGGTATTAAGATGGGTAACGCAGATATGGTTACCGGAATACTTTTTAATCCTAACGTGAAAACTCTTTCTTGGTAATTGCGCTAACAAAATGCTCCTGCGGACGCGCCAAAGATGCGCGCCGCTGAGCATAATCGTTAGCTGTCAAAATACTTGCATACCTGGAAAGTGATACTATGCTATCACTCTATGAAAACTGAATTAGTCACTACACTAAAGCGCCAAGCAACCAAGATTCTTGCTGAATTACATGATTCTAAGGAACCCATACTCATAACAGAGCATGGCCAACCATCAGCATATCTTGTTGATGTTGGAGATTATGAAATGATGCAAAATCGCATGAGTATCCTTGAAGGTTTAGCGCGGGGTGAAGCGGCGATAAGAGATGATCGTGTTTATACAAATTCAGAGGCAAAGGAGAAAATGAGTAAATGGCTCAAATAATATGGGCTGAGCCAGCACTATTAGATCTCGATGCAATAGCAGAATATATAGCACTTGATAAACCAAGTGCAGCAAAACAGCTTATCCAAAAAGTTTTTTCCACAACAGATCGGCTTGAATAATTTCCTGAACCTGGTCGAAAACCATCTGAATTTAAGAATTCAAGATACCGAGAAATTATCGTTGAACCTTGTCGTATTTTTTATCGTATTGAAAAAGAAAAAATATATATACTTTATGTTATGCGAAGTGAAAAACAACTTAGAAAATATTTACTAAATGCAAGAGCAGAAGAAAACAGCTAACCAGCAAGTCAAAATCGCTCTTACCACTCGCTGGGACTGAACCTACCCCTAAATAATTGATGCCTTATTTATAGGCTGGCCGTTTACTGCCTATTAGGTTAAATGATTTCAATGACTCCTTTTCTTCAAACGATGTTAGCTACAACAAATAATAATTGTTAATCATTTGTCTTAACGTATCTTGTCCGATTAAACACATTATATTTACCCGAAGGATTATTCATTGGAATACGTTTAATTTCTTTTAATGTTACTGCATCATAAACGATTACCGCACCCTGCTTTTCCCAGATGCTGACTAAAGCGTGTTTGCCATCACGCGTAAATTCAACATGGGCAGATTTTTTTCCCGGTGCAGGTCGTAATGTTTTTACAATTTCAAGACTGGATTTATCAATCACGTGTATTACATCTTTATTTGGTCCAAATAATACTTCTGTCCAGATGTAAGGGGAATTTTTATGCGTCTGCATATAAAAACCAGGACCTAAAGTTTTAATTTCTTTAATGAGTTTCCAGCTTTCCATATCAAGAACACTAATAATGCCTTTTCTAAAATTAGGTACGGCCAATACCTTTCGACCTTTATAATTAAAGCTAACACCTGAACTAAAATGAGGTTTACCTTTTAAGATTATTTCAGGAACAATAATCTTTCTTACATCCATGTCGATGACCTGACCTTTACCCGCACGCGTTAAACCAATAAAAGAGATATAGTCTTCATCAAAATAGAAGTCATCCAGGTAATCATTAACAAGGATTCGTCTCAGCGGAAAAGGTTGGGGTTTGGTATTTTCACCAGAATCTACCCGATAATCATGCATCCACATGCCGAATCCATGCGGAGGTTCATCGGCATAAGATATTTCCCAGAACTCAGAAATATCTTTAAAAGCGGCAAAAAAACTATTGCCTGGAGGCGAGGTATAAACGGCACTCACTCGTGAAGATTTACCTTGCAGATTCTTTACCTGGTACAGTTTAATCGGGCTCAGATCCCGCGTATCAAGCAGCACCAGAGTATGGGGCAAAAAATTTGCAACCAGCAGGTAACGCCCATCAGCGGATATTGCCTGGTTACGTGTATTAATTCCGACTCGAATTTCAGCAACCCACTTCAGATTGTATAAATCATATTTACTAATCCAGCCATCACGTGAAGAAAAATAAACAAAGCGCCCTGAAGGTGAAAATTTGGGTTCTCCAATTAATGAAAATCTTGATTTAAAACGATGTACCGGTTCAAAGGTATCACCATCAAGCAAGGTGACATGATGGTCTCCCCTTTCTACAACGACAAATACATTAAGCTGATCCTTAACATTCAATAATGGCTTATTTGGTAAGTTGTTTTGCTTGTTATGAATAATGTGGCTGGCTTTAATTTTCTCTATATTCCAGTCGGGTGTTTTTGTTAACGGGGTATAGATAAATTCGACGAGGGACTGGATTTCGTTGTCACTCAATTTGCTTTTAAAAGCCGGCATGAGTGTCTTTGCGCGGCCGTTTAAGATGGTATTAATAGCAGCAGGCTTACGGAGATATTTGAGGTTTTCTGGCAACAGAGCAGGCCCTATGCCTCCCAATCGATACTCACTATGACATTCTGCGCAATGAGTTTTAAATAATTTTGCAGCATCATGAGTAAATGCTGTTTGGGCAAACCCCTGCTTCATAGCTAAGAGGCAAAAGACAGTAAAAGTAAACTTAAATAAAACAAGGTTGTTGAGTTTGATGGACTTGTTCTTCATATATCTTAGTCAATGACGCGTACTGTGCCTGTCATCTCTGGATGCGGCCCACAACGATAAGGGAAGGTTCCGCTTTTTTTAAATTCACGCGTATAAACAAAGCTCTCATCATCAGGAAACATATAATCATCAGGTTCTTCCTCACCCAACGCTTCAAACCAAACACTATGATATTGACGTTTTTCACGATTTTCCCAACGAAGCTTTTGCCCGCGTTTAATCGTGATTTCCTGGGGGATAAATTTCATTTTCTTAATAATCACTAATGGGTTACTGCTGCTGCCATTTTTATCACTCGCTAATGAATTAAGACTAAAAACAGCTAGTGTAAAAAACATAACCAGTAATTTAATTTTCATTTTTTTACCCTTAATCAATTCAGCAAGAATCAAAAATTAAACTTAAGTATACACAAAAAAAGCCACGGGGCATTCACCCCGTGGCTTTTGTGTGGTTCTTACTGTGAGTCAGTTACAGCTATTATTTCACAGCGTTAATTTCAGCATCTTCATTATTGAAACCTAACTTGAGCCCAAGAGATACATGATGGAAACGACTACTAGTGTAGTCATCATGAATAGCAAAACCAATGTTATACATTTGATCTGTAGCCATACTAATATCTCCCAACTTGTCAGAAGTCAGCTTACGGGTCATTTCAATTGTCCATACGCCGCCTTCCAGACCGCCAGTGAAAGACACACCCTGACCACCGGTCATAACACGCTCAGCCAGAATATAACCATCTTCTGATTCACCTGTACCCGACTTGTAACGGAGTAAGTCCATGAACGCGCCTTTCTTCAGTAAGGCATCAATTTCTGCCTGGCTCTTCAATTTGTCCCAGCCACCACGTTTTTTGTTGTTTTTTCCTTCAATTTCAATCGCGGTACGACTTTCTTTCAGGTACTTAGTGAATCCACCACTTAAATCAAGCTGTTTAGCTAACGGGCTGGATTTTAAGACTGATTTGTCCGGTTGATGCGGCATGTAGTTCGCATCATGATGACAAGTCTGCCAACAACCCGCACGTTCAGCATATTCAACATCAGGATTTTCTTCACTATCCGTTGTTAACATAACGGCAAGTTTAATTGGATTCTTCGGATCCATTTTACCGCCAGATACAAAGGGTACCGGATTATGCTTACCAGCATCGTCCCATTGGAAGCGCATATAAAGATTATTGGCATCATGTTTAGCCTGGATTTTCATTGCTATGCTGCCACGCTTACCTGGTATCGGAGTCGGTTCAACTTTTTCACCACTTACAATTACTTCACCAATATCAATTTCTTCTTCTTCATGGCAGTCAAAACAACGATCACCGGTCATGAAGGCACGTTTACCACCATGATCACTGCCTTTCATTACCCATTCCATTGAAGCTTGTCCTGGATAGAACAACACAACTTCTTTCGCTTCTACACCTGCCCAATTTACCTTCGAAGTTGAAGCTGAAGATGATTTCGCTGTAGGAGCTGCTGCAGCTGGTTTTGTTTCAGCTACTTCAGCAGGAGTTTCCGTTGCTGCTTCAGCTTCTTTGTCGCCTGCTTTCTTAACTAGCTTATTACCATTATCAATAAAGGCCTGCCATTGCGGAGCAATTGGACGCTTATTATCAGGATCTGGTTTTGATAGTTCTTCAAGTTCCTCTTCACTGAGCTGATCATGAACTTTCTTATGCGCAATACCTTTATGACAATCGATACAGGTACTACCGTCTTCCATACCCGCAGCATGTTGCTTACGTGAACGTTTTTTCTGGTCTTCCGGTTTCATTGAATCAAAGTTATGGCAGTTTCTGCATTCACGCGAATCGGTATTTTTCATTCCGCGCCATACATTTTTTGCCAGTTTTAAGCGCTTGGCATCAAATTTCTCAGGGGTATCGATAGAACCGAGTACTTTATGCAAAACCTCGTTACTTGCCTGAATTTTACGGACTACTTTATGTATCCATGGGCGTGGGACGTGACAGTCGGAACAGGTCGCGCGTACACCACTTCGATTAGTGTAGTGAATAGTTTTTTGGTATTCCTTGTAAACATTTTCTTCCATTTCATGACAGGAAATACAAAAATCCATTGTATTGGTGACTTCCATTGAAGTATTAAAACCACCCCAGAAAATAACACCAACAATCATAAAAAATAACGATGCACCAAGAGTGGTTCCAAACATTACTTTACGAGACATTAAACCGAACTTTCTTGATGAAATAGACATAATTTACATCCAGCTTTGTATAGTTAACATTACATAAGAAACCTTGTCATAAAGTCCCTTGTGTAATATGTGTACTTATTGGTTAGAAGAAGAGCGGACATACAACGGTATGTCCGCCCAATTTCATTTACTAAGTAACTTAAAAGTATTCCTTAAGTTACGTGGTTAACACGGTTATACACATTGAATTTACCTGTTGGAGCGTAAAGACCTTTAATGCGTCCTACTTCTTTCAAAGTCTTCGCATCAAAGATAATGATTTCACCGTTTGGCTTCAAACTATCTGAACGATTCCATACAGATGCCCAAACCTCAGTACCATCTTTGTTGAACTCGAAGTGAACAGCTGCATAGCCTTTCTTCGTAGTCAACTGGATAGTCTTAACAATCTTACGTGTTTTCTTGTCAAGGACTTTAACTGACTGCTGGATTACTGGTTCTGGATGTTTAGTCTGGTCTATCCAGACGTAGTCACTCTTAGGATGAGTCCGTAAGAATACGCCAGGGCCGTCGGTATCAACTTCGTAGCAGATCTTCCAGGCATTTTTCTTATGGCCTTTAGGATCGTTACCCCAGACAGTTACTTTACCCACACCTAAGTGTGTAGTACCAGCAACAGGACCACACTTGGTGTCGTTCCAGTTAGCACCAGGACCTGGGTGAGGTTTCTTGTCAGTATCGATCATTGCTTCCAGTTTTTGTGTCACTGTATCAATAATAACCATCTTGTTAGATGCGTTAGCAGCGATCTGGAAGTAACGGCCTGTTGGATCGTAGAAACCATCATGCAGATACTTAGCTGAGTCTATTTTGGTGATCTTCATGTTATCCAAATCAGAGTAATCAACCTGCCACATCTGACCTAATTCCTTCGCAGCCACTAACCATGTAGGTGCCATCGGTGTGTCATAGATGGCAGCAACACGTGACTCGTTAACATACTCGCCATCAATGTTTGTACCACGAGTAGAAACGACTTTCAGTGGGGTCATGGTTTTAGCATCAAGAATAACGAAATGAGGAGGCCAGTAACCACCACCGATAACGTACTTGCCATCACCTGATACAGCAACGTCACGTGCGTCATAAGCAACCTGAACCTGGGCTACCTTCATATTCTTAGGCATCGCCCAGAGATCGATCTTGGTCATCATGCCATCACGACCCATAATGTACCAGAAACGACCAGCGTCCTTGGCATGTAGAGTGTTATGATGCTCAACCGTTTTAAGTACGTGAACGGCATAACCGGTAGGGATATGCGCAATCACTTCTTTTTTGTCACCATCAATGATCGCGATTGAACCTTTATCACGTTCGATAGCAATGAAGAAGTTCTGCCAGTTGCGACCGTGCATTGGCTTGCTAGGATAGTCCTTCGGCTGAACATAAACCTTGTGACGTTTTTTCATTAACGCTAAATCCATTTCAGGCGGAATAGGTGGTTCCATCTGGATGTAACGAGCTAGCAAATTGATTTCTTTCTTACTGAAGATATCATCAAAGTTATTCATACCACCTTCTGTACCGATGGTGATAATCTTCGCAAGACGCTTGGTACCTAACTTAAGCGTGCCTTTTGTCTTTTTAGCTTTGTTTGCATGCGGTTCCAGATTTTTACCTGTCGCACCTTTACGCAAAACGCCATGACAACCTGCGCAACGCTGGAAGTACATACTTTTTGCCTGTTCAAACTCAGCTTCATTAAGTGGTTTAAATTTCTTTTTGGCAAACGCAACGCCCGTGGACGCGGCCATGCCGATGATGACAGCTAACATCGCCGTCGTATATTTTATCGAATGTTTTGTACTCATAATTAGTACTCCTACTTTTTGTGTTTACCAAAAATTCTTTTATAACTAAATTCTGTTGCCCTATAAAAAACCTTTAACATAAGTAGGGGTTTTGACTTCTAAATCCATAAATTAAACATAATCTAAGGATTTAAATGGCAAGTAATGAGGCTACCCAAATAGCCTTTCAATACTCACAAGCCCTACAATAAAAGATTGGCTAATTCTACACATGCTATCGGTTAAGAAACCTTGATTTTGATCAAGTAATGTATCGATACATATACTTCATCTAATTAGTGAGCCGCGCATATAATAGAGGTAGTTCTCTGGGCAATTCAGACGGCTTGCGAATAACCACAAAATTTTCAGCTCCAAACATGTAGGGCAAATAATCCCCGCCTTTTTCATCAACGGTGACACAAAAGGGCTGCAAACCCTTCCGCCTGGCTTCAATTAGTGCCATGCGAGTATCTTCAATACCATATCGACCATCGTACAAGTCCAAATCATTCGGTTTACCATCCGTTAATAGCAATAGTAATTGCTGGCTTGCCGATTGTTTACTTAACACCTCACTTGCCTGGCGAATAGCTGCGCCCATTCGAGTGTAATAACCTGGCTTGATCGCATTAATACGGCCACGTGAAATGTTATTGTGAGATTGGCTGAAAGTTTTTAAGGTATGGAATCGAATATGGTCACGATAACGAGAAGAAAAACCATACATAGCAAACTGATCACCGGTAGCAGATAGTGCTTCTGCAAATAACATTAAGCTATCGCGTATAACATCAATAACTCGTGATTCATCATTAACATAAGAGTCTGTTGATAATGATAAATCTGCCAGTAATAAACAGGCCATATCACGAAAGCCTCCCCGGAACTCTCGGTACATACCTTGATCGGCAATGGCTTGTGATTGTTTTTGTTCAGTTACAAAATCAAGATAAGCATCAAGATCAACCTCACTGCCTTCCTTTTGACCTTTATACCAGATTCGTGAAGGTACTAAGGCTTCAAACTGGCTGCGTAATCGTTTTGCAGTGCTTCGTAATCTTAGCGGTAATTCAATGGCCTCTGCTGTATCCGCAACCATCGGTTGTAAACAACAATGATCTTTTACTAATTCAGATTTACGATAATCCCACTCGGGCAACATGATACCTTCACCGATCAAAGTGTCATCACTTTCAGCAGATGGTAAATCAAGATCAAAACGGATACGTTTTGCCGTGCTTTTACTATCACGTGCAACACTCAACTGATCAAGATCTTTTGCAGAATCTTCTGCTGATTCCAGGTCTTCATCTTCATCTGTACTACGATCTACTTTTATATACTCCGTCCAGCTAAATATATTTTCAAAACGATCCAATACCAGACCATCTTTACCATTGGGCATCTCTACTTGCTCTGCGCGATAACGACGTTCTTCTTCAGGATCAATTGTTTCACCTTCTGATTCCGGTATAACATCATCATCCTGCGAAGAAATTGTGCCCAGTTCAGAATAAGGTGGAGAAGGATGCAACCAGAGATAAACCGGTTGAGGCATATAAGTCTTATCTTCTATAGTGGGAGATTCGAACACTTCACCTGGATTATCCATTGCCTTTTGAATGACAAGTTCTAACTCTGCTTCATCTTTTTTTAATTTTTTAATATCGGGACGCAAAGCTAATTGTGCTGCAACTAATCGTTGATAACGTTCAAGTAAACCCGGGAAACGTTTTAATACTTTACAACTCAACCATTGGTTGTATCGAATCCAGTCATTCTGTTTTTGTTTAATGCCTGCATCACCCGATGCCAGTGCCGCAAGCCATAAATAAAGATCACGATTCAATTCTTTTTCAGGAAAGATATCTATACATGCGGGTAGATTTAATGATGATTCATTACGCCAACTCAATTCAACATGTCTGTTACTGCCTGCTATCCGTTGTCGCCAGGTACGCCGCGCTGCATATTCTGTTGCCGCTGTGGATTCTATTTTAAGAGCGCCATCTCCACCAAGCGCTCGAAACATCACGGCAACACTACGTCGAACATCGTCCAGATATACGGCTTCTTCCGGATAGCGTTTGTTGTCTTCATGCATTATCAATCGATGCCATATAGAACCGACATGTTCTTCTATCTCAACCAGCCGATGTAACGCTTGCATAAATTTTGGTGCTTTAAGAGCCATTAGCGATCACTTTCCTGAAAGGCTGATTGTCCATCTTTCCATGTGAGTAATGATGCATGATCATTTTTATTTTGTACTTGCTTGCATGCACTAAGACATCGTCCACACTCAGTACAATTAAACATATATCTTTTAATTGAACGTGGTTTTAAACGCATCGGGCATTCATCTTCACAGGCAACATGGCAGCCCTGACACTGTAGTGCATTTTTTCTATCAAAACTCACCACCATCGCATGCTTATTTGCCATCCAAACCAAACTTTGAAATACACCCACGGCACAGGCAAAACGACAAAAGAAATGACGTGCAAACATAAATTCAATTGACAACAAAATGGTTGCAGCACCAATAAATATCATCTGGTTACGCGTTAAACTAAAATGCACAAGGTTATAATAAATCTCTTTTGGCGGTAATAAATAGGTAAGAAAAACCACCGCCCATAAAAAAGCAAAGCCAACTACAGCAATGTAAACCAACCACCAATATCTTTTATCTGTTTCAATTTTACTGCCATCGACTTTATTTAGGGATTTTTTCTTGTCCCATATACTAAACTTGCCACTGGCTTTTCGCATTAAACCATTTATTGTTTCAACAACAGAAAAATGCGGGCACAACCAACCACAGTAAAGACGACCATATTTCCATGCCACCCATAGAAATGCTGTAGCCAGCCCAAAGAAGGGTAAAAAAACCCGAAGGAATATATTTATAACTGCCTCAGCAACACTTCCTTCACCGGCTTGCAATGCATCCAGACCCAGGGTCCAGTTTTGCCCTAAAAATATAAAGTGACCCAAATGTAAATCTAATCGAAGAAGATCAAATATAGGAGTAATTATAAAAAGTATAAAAAAGCTGGTTTGAGTAATTCTCCGTTTCAACTGTAACTTTGGATCGACAGAAACGGTAATTTTAGCGATAGAAGGATACGACGTCATTTACTGCTCTTTACACTCTCGTCCTATTAATGGGTAATGATAATGCTGTCCATTCATTGCTCGTGTTAAACCAAAGGTGCCATACATAATAAAAGCAGCATGAAAAGATGTTAAATACAGGATGACAATAACCCAGACAGAAGGGGAATCATAACCACCGAATAAAATAATCAGGCCATTCACTAATACCAGCATAATGCCGGCCCATATACTGGCGTTAAAAGTTTGACGTAAATGACAACGTGCTAATGATGGTGCGTTATTACGATAACGAAAATATAAAACTGTTAAAATAATAAATCCAATAACTGGAAGAAAAATCAGGTTTAACAGGAAACAGGATTCTGCAACCACGGCCAAAGCCTGACCGGGTTGAGTCTCGTCAGAATCAGATAAATTATTGTCAGCGTCCGAACGTTGCATATACAACTTCCATTAGAGCATCTACGGTTTCTTCATCATCTGTTAATGGTTCTATCAATGCTGCACGACATGCTTCAACAGGATCGAAACCACCGGCAATGAGTGTAGCGGTATAAATCAATAGTCGTGTACTGGCACTTTCTTCTAAATCATGGTCCTTTAATGCACGTAACGCATGCGCTAAGGACACAAGTTGCTTGGCGCGATGTTCTTCAATACCTGTTTCTGCCAATACAATTTCCCGTTCTTTTTTAGCTGACGGGTAAGAAAAACGCATTGAAACAAAGCGTTGTCGCGTACTCGGCTTCATCCCTTTCAACAAATTCTGATAACCCGGATTATAAGATACTACCAGCATAAATCCTGGTGGTGCTTTCAGGGTTTCACCGGTACGTTCTATTGGCAAGATACGTCTGTCATCTGAAAGGGGGTGTAAAACAACAGTGGTATCTTTACGTGCTTCTACAATCTCATCCAGATAACAAATACCACCTTCACGTACCGCTTTTGTTAGCGGCCCATCCACCCAGTAAGTTGAACCTTCGCCGATAAGATGACGTCCGACCAGATCAGCCGCAGTCAGATCATCATGACATGCAACGGTATAAAGTGGTCGATTTAATTTGTTCGCCATATGCCGAATAAAACGCGTCTTACCACAACCGGTTGGCCCTTTGATTAAAAGAGGTAACTGGTTGTTCCAGGCAAATTCAAACAAAGCCTCTTCATTACCGCTTGATAAATAAAACGGGCTATCCTCTTCTTCTGATACCAGGCTTACATCTTGTACCGAGTTAGTCATCAAACATCTCCTATGAAATACCTAACCAATATGCCAGTCCAATCATTGAAACAATAATCCATAAATAGACAATTATTATCATTCGCCACAATAATCGCCCCTGTTTTAGCCCCATAAAATAGTCGGCAACGATATGTGTTTTTACTAATGTTGAAACGAGCAGTAACGCAACAATGGTTACACCACCCAAGCCCATCTGCCCGACGGTCAATACCGCTAATGTTAATACCATTAGCGTTAACCATACCCAGGTACAAGGACGTAAATTTGATTTTGTTGTCGTTGTTTTATCCATCTTATTATTCTAGTTTAAATAATTATAAATACATCATCGCATAACATAAACTAATGGAAATAAAATAATCCAGACCAAATCTACCATATGCCAGTATGACGCACCTGTTTCTACTCCAGTATGGTCCTCGTTAGAATAACCACCTTGTTTTGCTTTTAGCATAACAGCGATCAAAATCACCATGCCCATAATGACATGCATAAAATGAAAAAAAGTCATCGATAAATAAAACATATAAAAATCATTAGTACTGAGTGAAATACCTTCTGAATATATACTAATAAATTCAAAAAGTTTAATACCAATAAAAGCGCTTGCTAATACGATTGCTGCCAACAACCATCTGGCGCATAACAAAGATTTGTTTTCACGTATTGCCGCAACAGCTCGGACTACAAAATAACTGCTGGTAATGAGTATCAGTGTATTAATAGCACCACTGATACGATTTAAATTCAATTGTGATTCATTAAATAACTCTACATTCTGACTACGTGCAAAGGCATAAGATAAAAAGAAAATTCCAAATACGAGTAGTTCTGCGTAGATAAATATCCAGATAGCGAAATCACCTGGAGGATATTGACTAATTTTAGTATGTGATTGAGTCATAAAAAACTAACTCCGGAGCCTGTTTGTACAGACTCCGGGTTAATTAAGTAGCGTGGCTGGTTTATGAACTAGCTTCCTCTTCGTCGCCTCCGACAAAGAAACTAACAACATAAAGTATTAAACCAATCAGGAAGATAATACCTGCAACTTCACGCATCCAGTAGAAGATGGCGATTTTGTCCTGAACTTCCATAAAGCCCATTGGGTTTTCATTAATACGCTGTAACCAGACTTGCAGAATACCTGCGCCAGTTAAGAACAAGGTAATAAAGATCATAGCCACTGTCATTAACCAGAATGACCACATTTCAACTACCTGCGACTTCTTGCTATTTGCCGCCGCGCGTCCCCTTAGTAAAGGCATCGCATAAGAAATAATAGCCAACACGATCATGACATACGCACCGTAAAACGCCAGATGACCATGCGCCGCCGTGATTTGCGTACCATGGGTGTAATAGTTTACTGGAGCTAAGGTATGCATGAAGCCCCATACACCTGCGCCAAGAAATGCCACTACTGGTGTACCCATCGCCCATAACATAGCGGCTTTATTTGGATGGTCACGTTTACGCTTGTTCACCATATTGAAGGCAAAGATCACCATCATAAAGAATGGAATAGGTTCGATAGCTGAGAAAATTGAACCCCACCATTGCCAGTACTCAGGTGTACCAATCCAGAAATAGTGATGCCCTGTACCGATAATGCCAGAAATTAAGGCCATTGCGATAATGACATAGAGCCATTTTTCAATAATCTCACGATCTACGCCAGTCATCTTAATCAATACAAATGCAAGAATAGAACCCATAATTAATTCCCAAACACCTTCGACCCAAAGATGAACAACCCACCACCAGAAAATTTTATCCAGTACTAAGTTTTCAGGGTTATAGAATGAGAAGAGGAAGAAAATCGCGAGCCCCCATAAGCCTAATATCATCACCATAATGATGGCTGTTTTACGGCCTTTAAGTGCGGTCATACTGATATTAAACAGCAGACCCAGAGCCACGATGACGATGCCAATCTTGGTTATGGTCGGCTGTTCAAGGAACTCTCTACCCATGGTAGGCAATAAATCATTACCGGTAATCTCAGCGAGAGTGGCATAAGGTACAGCAAGATAGCCAACAATCGTTAACACCCCTGCCGCCAGAAAAACCCAAAAAAGTATCAGTGCCAACTTGGGACTATACAATTCGGTTTCGGTCTCTTCCGGCACCATGTAATAGGCGGCCCCCATAAAACCAAATAATAACCAAACAATAAGTAAGTTAGTGTGCACCATACGGGCAACGTTAAAAGGAATCTCCGGGAATAAAAAATCTCCCATAACATACTGAAGCCCTAAAATAGCACCGAAGACGATTTGTCCTACGAACAAAGCGATCGCCGCTATAAAATAAGGCTTAGCAACAGCTTGTGATTTATATTGCATTACTTTATCTCCCCTTAACCTTGAATATTTGGTGGCCAGTTTGCCGTGTTAATCTCTGAGGACCATTTCAGGAACTCTGCTATCCCGTCCAATTCTTCATCGGTCAGGTTGAACTGCGGCATACTGCGACGTCCAGGAATACCGTCAACTGGACGACTCTTGATAAAACCAATAATCGCTTCTTTGCTGTTACCAAAACGTTTATAAACATTACCCAGCTCAGGTGCAAAATACGCCCCTTCGCCTAGTAAAGTGTGACAACCAATACAGTTGTTATCTTCCCAAACTTTTTTACCTAATACGACCTGTTCTGTAATGTTTTCCCTATGATCACGTTCAGGCAATTTCGCCGTCGTATCAAAGGTAAGCGCTATAAAAAACAGGAAAAAAAATGCCGAACCACCATAAAAGATGTTTCTGGCCATCGATTTTGTGAATTTTTCACTCATAACGAGAGCTCCCCTTATTCTTGAAATAATTAAAGTTGAATTTCACACAGACACCAACTAATAACATTGACTTATATCAAGATAAAGCAAGACAAAGGATAAAGAAAGAAATAATACTGATTAAGAAAGAAGTTTTTATTAAATCAGAGCAACTCGCGAAGCCCCTTAACATCAAGCAGGGTAATATCATTACCATGTACTTCAATGAGACATTGCTTACTCATGCGTAACAAGATACGTGAGAACGTTTCAGGTTTTATTGATAATCGAGATGCAATAATAGATTTAGTCGCACCTAAGTGAATAGAAGATAAGGTTATCGCACCTTCTGGCAGTTGCTCTAGTAAATAAACCACTAAACGATAAGTTGCATTGTGAAGAGTCAGGTTATCAATATCTGTAATTTTTCCATGAAGCTGTCGCCCCATTATTGCCAATAATCTAAAACAAGTCTCTTTGGAATTTTCGAGCAAATCTCGAAACTGCTTCATATCAAAGCTATACAACTCGCTATCTTTTATGGCTTCGGCACAGACAGGATAATTATGCTTAGGCATAAACATAATTGCCTCAGCGAAAGTCTGTGAAGGATTAATAATTTCGATGACTTTTTCATCACCTTCTGCCGACAAACAATACAGCTTCACCTGTCCAGATTTTAAAAGATAAAAATGTTCGGCCGGTGTACCTTTCTCGAACAATATTTTCCTGGCACCTAAGGAAATAGCCTTGCTGAATTTTAAAACACTGGCAAGCTGTTGATCATCCAGTGCCGCAAACAAGGCTATTTGATGGAGCTCATCTCTCGCAATATGATTATTCTCCATAACCTTATTTTTTTTAACCCTTCATTTTTCTATTTATTATTCTTGACCTTAGTCAATGAGTTAAGCACCCTGGAACTCTACACTGCGTAGTTAGTCCTCACTAAGAATATAGGATTTTCTTATCCGATGAAAGCAGTTTTAATATTAGCAGGCCCTTACTCATCATGTATTGCGACTCAAAATATATGGCAAGATAGCTGTTCAAGGCATGATATAGAATTTGAAATTCATGATTTAACCGACAATATCGGCAAAGAACTGGCAGAAAAACTAAATGTAAAATCCTTTCCTGCCTTAATCGTTAACAATAAAGTTATTGCCGTCGGCCATCCTGATGAACAGGCAGCTGAAAAACTAATTCAGACATTAGAATTATAATCATTAAGATTAAGGTATAGATTTACTTATCGTTAGTTTTATTTTTTCTTTTTGTCCGGCACGCGCTTCATGCGCCTCACTTTCTAAATCACCCGATTGCGGCATTGCACTACCTGACTTTGATACACGAGCAACGACGTGAACTTTTTCAAAGCTGGATATTTTCATATTTGGCATCATAGCCATCGAATCATCAAGCGTCACTTCTACGGGTAAATCTTTAACTTGTTTACGCACGACGGCAAGTGGCATTGGCGGGCCTTTTAATGCCCTGGCAAAAATGAAAACGAGATCATTGTCAGACACATATTTTAACATACTTTTATCAATGCTCACCTTAACCGTTAGTTTTTTTAACGTGGTTTTCTCAACAGGCTTAACCTGTGGCTTTGAATTATCAGTAACAGCAACACCTGATTTTCGTTTGGCTTGCTGAATCAAGCGGGTTACTTCATTAATTGATTTATCATCTTTAAGTAATGGCAGTAACAGGTTCCAATAAGAAATTGCTTTTTGATATTCACCTTGCTCTTCATAGCCCATTCCCAACAACCATAATCCAGTAGGATCATCCGGCTTTATCGCAACTGCTTTTTTAATTAATTCGAAGGGTTTTCCATTCATTTGCCCGCCACGTAACATGGTTAATGCATCAGCATAGCGCAACATAACCGCAGGATTGTTGGGTACTAATTCATTCGTTTTTTCTAATGCGGCAACGGCTTCTTCATATCGATTTAATGACATATAAGTACGACCAAGCATAAACCAGCCTTCAGCATCATCCGGCTTCTCTTTCATTCGAGCAGCAAGTTTTTCAACCATTTCCTCAACGCTACCTAAGTTGGTCTGCTCCGAAGAGGTATGTCCTGCAGGAGCTGCAGCCTGTTGTTCAGCGCCATCCAGTAATTCAGGTGCCCCTAAATAGATATATAAACTTACGGCTAAAACGGGAACACTAAACATCAGAACTAAACGTATAGAACGATTATTCGCTGAATTTGTTTCTATATAGGAACTTTCTGCTGGCTCTTGTTCAATATCATTTAATAATGATTGTTCAAGTTCCTGTCGAGTTTGCTCATATTGAGCTTGACTAATAACGCCCTGCTCCAATTCTGACTTCAGCTCATTAAGGCGTTCTTTAGCTATACCGATATTTTGTTCTGTACGATCGGCATCACTACTATCAATATCAAGCCCTAAAGGTCGCAATAAAAAAAACAATGCTACGGCGACCATAGCAATAGCTAAAACCCAAAAAGCGATCATTTATCCTGTTCCTTATCTTCATCCAATAACTGTTTTAACTTCTCTTTGTCGTTATTGGTAAGTGTTGTTACAACAATATTTTTACGTTGACGAATAAAGCGTATCAACACCAGCAAAGCTATTGCAAAAATAATAAAAGGGCCGACCCACAAAAGAAATGTTGCTGCTTTAAAAGGTGGTCGATATAAAACAAAATCACCATAACGCGTCACCATGAAATCAAGGATCTCTTCATCACTATTGCCCGCGCTGATCATTTTATATACTTGTTTACGTAAATCCTGCGCTAGTCCTGCATCTGATCCTGCAAGGTTTTGATTTTGACAAACCAGGCAACGAAGCTCTTCAATGAGCTTTTTATAACGCAGCTCTTGTTGCGGAGTTTCAAACGTTTTAACTTCTACAGCAGCGTAGATAGAAGGGTTTAATAAAACAAGCAAAGAGAAAACAATCATAAAGACTTTCATTATTCCATCTCCAACTTTTTAACTAATGGAATAATTTCTTCCATTACATCTTTATTTGAAACAGGCCCGGTATGTTTTAAACGTACAATGCCTTTTTTATCAATAACAAAAGTTTCAGGTACACCATAAACGCCCCATTCGATACCGATTAAACCTTCAACATCACTTACACTTAATTGATATGGATCACCATAACGACCCAACCAGCGACGCGCATCGGCCACTTCATCTTTATAATTCAGACCGATTAAATTAACCTTATTCGTTTTAATCATGCTATTTAGAACATGATGTTCAGCGCGACATGAGACACACCATGAAGCCCACACATTCAAAATCCAGACTTTACCCAACATAGATTTTGGTGAGAATTTTTTATCTAACTCATGTAATAACGGCAGAGTAAAAGCCGGGGCTGTTTTACCAATAAAAGGTGAAGGCAATTTACGAGGATCTTTAGTTAAACCAATACCTAAAAAAACAACGAGTACGATAAAAGCCATTAAAGGGATTAGAGCGCGGTTCATGCAACAACCTCTTTATCTGAAGATTTTCTAGCTGCCGCACGATAGCGTCGATCGGTTGCCGCAAGTAAACCACCCAATGCCATAATGATTGTTCCCAGCCATATCCAGCGAATAAACGGTTTCACATAAAGTCGTAAACTCCATGCGCCATCTGCACCACGTGGCTCGCCCAGGGCAATAAATAAATCACGCGTAATGCCCGCATCAATAGCCGCTTCTGTCATCGGATTACGCTGTACCCGGTAAACACGTTTCTCAGGATACATGGTCGCGACAACTTGCCCATCTTTACTAACGGTTAGATGGCCTTTTTGCGCAATGTAATTTGGACCTGGAACCGAGCTTGCACCTTTAAATTCAAAGCTGTAACCGTTTAAGACAAACTGCTCTCCCGGCTCCATGCGTACATCTTTTTCTTCACTGTAAATAGAGGTTAAGGTAATGCCAACGATAAATACTGCCACACCTATATGCGCGATACTCATGCCATAAAAGCTTCGGGGGATACTTTTCAAAGATTGTAGTGACCAATCTTTATTTGCAAGCCGTAAACGTAATCCTTTCAGTGTTGAGAGCGTTATCCAAATAGCCAACATCAAGCCAATGGCAGCACCAAACTCATAACGTGAAAACAATAAAGGCAACGAACTGCCAATAACAATACTAATTGCAAACAAAAGGCCTAACTCTTTAACCAATCGAGCGGGCTTGTCTTGTTTCCAACGCATCAATGAACCAAAGCCAAGCAAGATAGCTAATGGAATCGTTAATGGAACAAATACGCTATTAAAATAAGGAGGCCCTACTGAAATTTTACCCACACCTAACGCATCTAGTAATAATGGATATAAAGTACCTAATAAAATACTCGCGGCAACAACCACTAATATTACATTATTAAAGAGTAATGCCGTTTCACGAGAAAAGAGTTCAAAGGTTGAAGTGCTGCGAATACTGGGAGCACGCCACGCATACAACGTCAACGAACCGCCAATTACCACCACCAGGAATATTAAAATAAAGACACCACGCCCGGGATCTGTTGCGAAAGCATGCACAGAGGTTAAGACACCTGAACGCACTAAAAACGTGCCGAGTAAACTTAATGAGAAGGCAAAAATAGCAAGCAATACTGTCCACGCTTTAAAGGTGCCACGTTTTTCAGTGACCGCCAGCGAATGCATTAATGCAGTACCGACCAACCAGGGTAAGAATGATGCATTTTCGACCGGATCCCAGAACCACCAGCCACCCCAGCCAAGTTCGTAATATGCCCACCAACTACCTAGTGATATACCTAAGGTTAAAAATATCCAGGCTATAACTGTCCACGGACGAGACCAACGAGCCCATGCCGCATCCAGCTTACCGCCTAACATTGCTGCAATGGCAAAAGCAAAGGCGACAGAGAAACCAACATAACCCATGTACAACATCGGTGGATGTATCGCTAAACCAAAATCTTGTAGTAGTGGATTTAAATCACGACCTTCTACAGGCGCTATCGCTAAACGATCAAACGGGTTTGATGTCAGCAACATGAAAAGTAAAAAACCAACACTTACCATACCCATGACACTAATAACACGAGCCAGCATATCTTTTGGAATGCTACGACTAAAAACGGTAACGGCACCCGTCCATATCGATAATGTTAAAGCCCATAATAACAACGAACCTTCATGTGCACCCCATACGGCAGAGATACGATAGATTAAAGGCAAAGCAGTATTTGAATTGCTTGCAACATAAACAACTGAAAAATCATGTACTACAAAGGCATAAACCAAAGCAGCAAAGGAAACCAGCATGAAAAATAATTGTAAACGGGCAATGGGTTTAGCCATTGCAATCCAGCTGTTAATGCCTTTTGCAGCACCTATAACAGGAATACTGGATTGAACCAGCGCCATAACAAGCGCCATGATTAATGCAAAGTGACCAAGTTCTGGAATCATAGTATTACAACTTTAATTTATTAAGGTTTAGTTTTTAACGAGCTTATTTTTTAGCTTGTTCGGGTTTATTTTTTAATGATTCAGCAACTTCAGGCGGCATATAATTTTCATCATGCTTTGCTAAAACTTCTTCGGCAACAAATACTCCACCTGCATTTAATTTACCGCGACTAATAATTCCCTGACCTTCACGGAATAAATCTGGCAAGATTCCTTCATATTCAACACTCACTGTT
>JAUVEN010000102.1 GCA_030594815.1 Gammaproteobacteria bacterium | reverse complement strand
TTTCGTATCCTGACGAGCAAAATAGCCCGGAGCCAGGACCTTAACCAATATGAAGCCCATTAAGCCTCCGCTATAAACCAATAGACTGATGGATGCCATTTCTACATCCAGCGGTTTAAAATCACCATAAAGAAACAATGTACTCAATATTGGTCCTGCTAACACCGCCAAAGCCACGGCAGCAGGTAAAGCTATCACCAACACCAGGCGTAAAGCCCAGTCCAGCATATGAGAGAAAGCATCCGGATCACCTGCTGAATGTTTTTTCGATAAATTAGGTAAAATAACTGTGGCCAGAGCAATACCAAATATTCCCAACGGCAACTCCACCATACGATCAGATAAATAGAGCCAGGTCACGCTACCACTTACTAAAAATGATGCGATAACAGTATCTAACAGCAGGTTAATTTGCATCACCGATGAGCCAAAAATTCCCGGGAGCATGAGTTTCAAAATACGGCGTACACCACTATTTTTCCAACCCCAACGTGGCCAGCGCAATAAACCCAGCTTTAATATAAACGGAATTTGGAAAGCCAATTGAGCTGCACCGGCAATAAAAACACCCCACGCCAGGGCCATAATCGGTACATCCATGAGTGGAGCAAGCCATATAGCCGCCGCAATTAAGCTTAAGTTAAGTAAAACTGGGGTAAATGCGGGCACGGCAAAACGCCCGTAAGTATTTAATATTCCAGCAGATAATGCAGTCAGTGACATGAATAATATATATGGAAAGGTGATGCGCAACATATCCGTGGTCAGCGCAAATTTCTCAGGCTGGTCAATGAATCCAGGGGCAAAAATCATCACCAAAATTGGAGTCGCAGCAGCCCCAATCACAGATAAAATGAACAAAATACCAGCGAGGGTACCTAAGGTATTTCGGACTAATTCAGAGACAGCTTTATCTCCTTGTTCAGCCTTCACCTCAGTCAAAACGGGAACAAAAGCCTGAGAAAAAGCGCCCTCAGCAAATAAACGACGTAAAAAATTGGGAATTTTAAAAGCGACTAAAAAGGCATCAGTACCAGCATCTGCACCAAAATATCGTGTAAAAACCATATCACGCAGTAAACCAAAGACCCGTGAAAACATGGTCATACTGCTAACGACTGCTGTTGATCTAAATAATCCCATTGGATCCCTGTTATAAAATAAAGCTAAAAAATGTTCCCTCCCCTTCAAGGGGAGGGTTAGGGTGGGGTGATTTGTAATGCTCCCCTAGCCTACCCTCGGCAACAGCTCCTGCGTTGCTCTACCTGCGGCAGTCGTGAGGGAGGGGAAAATAAAATTTAGCGCCTTAAAATGAATAACTTTGCAGGTAAGCCCATGTTTTTACTTGATTTGTTAGCAGGATAACACGTCCAAGAGCGTTATTGCGAGAAGCCATATTCTCCCATGGTTACCGGAGTCACTTTAATTCTAAATCTCACAGCCATGGAAGAGATGTTGTTTAATTTAAGTCGCTTGGTTTGAAATAATTGTGACTCCGCTACCCACATTCGACCTTGATTAATAATATGGATTAAACGAATATTAGCATTGACAAACAGGGGCTAAATCGCCAAAATACGCGGCTTTCCAGTATCAGATTTGAGTCAGGAGACTTACTTTGGCTAATACAGCGCAATCAAAAAAACGTGCCCGTCAGGCGGAAACTCATCGTCAACGCAATGCGAGCTACCGTGCAATGTTCCGTACTACTCTTAAAAAAGTATTCGCTGCAATTTCTGCTGGTAATAAAGATGAAGCAGCTACAGCTTACAAAGCTGCGGTTTCTGTTATCGATAAGACTAGCAACAAAGGCTTAATTCATAAGAATAAAGCTGCACGTTATAAAAGTCGTTTGAACACTCGTGTTCACGCAATGTAATTTAATGTCTGCTTGACTTGTTCAGGCAGGATAGACGTTACATAAAAAAACCGCTTCTTTAAGCGGCTTTTTTTATGTTGCACTTCCTGTGCCCCATCGCTTCGCTCTTGAATTGTATTCCTGACAATTTTTATTCCATGGATTAAATCCAGTTTAATTCATCTATATTTTCTGAATGCATTTTTTTGTCATCCAGTTCCAACCAATGATGTCTGGTCTGAAAATACTATGCTGCATACGAGTATTTTTTAAAAAAGCATTTGCAAAATCAAACTCTGATGATTTTTTCTTTAATTTCAGAGCAAGCTGACCAGCTACAAAGTTTCTAACAATAAAATGCATTACGAAAAAACTAATGAATATGATAATTCCTGCGATAAAACTAAATACCGGACGCTCATATAAAAAAGGTTGAATTGAAATATTGATATTTGCTAATGACCATAATCCTTGTATATGAGTTACACCTGCAATAAGCAAAGCCAGCAAACCCAAGAAAACAAAATCAATTAAAATAACTTCTAACATCCAGCTATTTCGCCACTTCTGTAATTGGGGAATGAGCTCATGTTCAAGTTGATCAGACGACAGGGTAATAGTCTCTATAATATCTTTGAGTTTGATACTTTCTGCTTTATTTTCACCCTCGTCAGATTTCTCTAAATTTGATAAAACAGTTTTCCATGAAACTCTGTTTACAAAAGAAAAACCGTCTTTAATCAAGCCAATGGACTTCGCAATATGATCAAGACATTGAAATTGATCAACAAGGCTTAGCAAACTGTTTTTTATATCTGGTTTATCTGTATCAACAGATTTCAACTTTCTTTTTATCTGAACACTAGTCATTAAGTTTGTATCATTAGAATTAGACATAAAAGTCACCTAAATTAAAATTCGCCACTTGCACCACGAGTCATGATATCAAGAATAATTTTCTTTACTTTTAATGCTTCTTTTTTCAACTCATCAGGAAGAGGCGTACCACCATAAATCATTAAATCCATATTAAGTGAATACAACCAAAGTTTTCCGCTCTTATCTTCAAGCAATGTAACTCGACATGGTAGATAAGCAGAAAAGGAATCACTATAACTCACCATTTTTGCAGCGGTTAATGCATTACAAAACATATAGATTTTCATAAAACGAAAAGGTTTACCCGTACTCGCTTCAACTTGTTTATATAGAGGTAGTTCACCAACATTCTTAATGTTATGTTCATTAGCCACAAACTTCATAACTTCTTCAACATCAGCGACTTTCAAATCCTCTTCAACTTTCATTTTCCAAACAGTTGCCTCTACGGCATTACCTGTTTTTAAAATATTGTCGACTAACGATTCATATGTCTCAAAGGCTTTTTCATCAAAGCTGTTAAAACGATGGTACGCAGGTTCAATCATATAAAGTCCCCATAGAACCACTACTATAGAAAGAACCCCAATAATAGACAGAGTGTTTTTAATCATATCAACCTCATATTTCTAAATTAACTTTATCGCCCGGAATAATTATATGGAGCAGTTTGTTGATTACCCGGCACATTATTATAAGCTGGAGGAACAGGTTGGCCTTGATAATTCATTTGTGGAGGGTATGAGTTGTAAGCCTGCTCTCTCCATTTTTGTTGTTGTGCTCTTTGTTGCTCTTGCATACGTTTTTGTTGGGCACGCTGCTGTTCGATCCATTGCTGTTGATTTGCAGGAATATTTTGTTGCATAGGACTTTGTGGATAAGCCTGTTGCTGTGCACGTTGCTGGTTAAACCATTTTTGTTGTAGCGTTTGATAATTTTCATTAGCTTTTTTCTGCTGATCCATCCATTGCTGCTGATGTGCAGGGATTTGTTGCTGCCCAGGATTTTGTGGATAAGGTTGTTGCTGCGTCCGTTGTTGCATCATCCATTTTTGCTGTTGTATCTGATAATCTGTATTAGCTTGTTTTTGTTGATCGATCCATTTTTGTCTTTGCACTTGTTGTTGCTCAAAAGCGCTCTGTTGCTCCTGCATCCACCTTTGTTGCTGTTCACGATGCTGTTTCATACGTTGTTGTTGCTTCTCATAATTTTTTCGATTATTTCCATGAGGAGCTCCATTATTCTCATTCATAGAAGATGGCCCCCATTGCGAAGGGTAATTTGATTGCATCGAATATGGATTAGAGTACGGAGCATTATTAAATTTAGATGTAGCTCTATCATTACTTGCTTCTTTATCTAATGCCCAAACAAATGAACCAACCACAAGTACAGCTACAGCACTTGCAGCTGCAATTTTTAAAAACTCACCTTTTCCAGAATCATTTTTCTCATCAGCACTATCTGAACTGGGAGCTCCACCTGACATAACACCCATTGCCTGTAATTTTTCAATCACTTTATTCTTGCTGCCTTCACTCTCAGTCTCTTTACTGCTTTTAACTTTTGTTTTCTTTTTGGCAGCAGGTTTTTTCGTCGCCTCTAACTTTTCTTCAGTTTTATCATCTGCTTTTTTGTTTTCATCACTCATTTCAAATTCTCCCATAACTCATAAATTCTTAAATACAATTACCACGGCAAAAAATCATTCATAAACGACATGGGGCGACTTACATTCGACATGTCGTAACGCATTTGATTCATTGACATATTCATACCACGGACGTGATACACCATTTCTCTCATGCTGGCAGACTGAGCATCAACTGTTTGAGTCATTACCACCATATTTTTTGATACAACATCCATATTAACAACCATCTTTTCCATACTTACTGTTATCTTATGCATATCCTGAACAACAAGATGAACATCCTTCGTTAAACTATATATGAGAAAAAAACCGTAGCCAGCGAGAACAATGAAAGCAAATAATGAAGGATAAACAATCATTTCCCAGCGACGAGCACTATCCATAAACGCAGTAGATAATTTATCCAGGCTTTCACCCATACAGGCTTCCATGCTTTTACCTTTTCTTTTTTCTTCCCACGTTGGTTTATCACTGGGTTTAGATGTTGAAGAAGTTTTATCAGAGTTCTCTACACTTCCAGAATCATCCTGAGTTATTTTATTAGTGGTCATTACACATCCTCAAAATTTATATCTTTTTAAACCTGTTTATCGTCTCATCATAAGCTGAGATAATTTTTCTGCATGCTCTCTGTCCAGGCCACTAATTACACGCTGTAAATATGCCACCTGATTATAATTTCCTCCGGCTATTAATCGAACAGCAGCTTCATAATATGCCTGACCTGCTTTATCCCATTTCCCCTGAGAGTAATAAACATTACCTAACTCACCAAAAGCATCAGGGTTATCCTGTTCAAGTTGAGTTAATTCCAGGTAGAGTTTCTCTGATGCAGATACTTTTCCCAGGTTAAAAGCATTCCTTGCATCAACAAGAAGATCCTGTTCGGAACTTGTATCACTGTCTTTTACTTCCAAGACCACTTTTTCTAATGCTATTGGTTCAGGAGCTTTTTCAACTGGAGCATTCGTTAATATTTTTTCATCTACTTTTACTTTATTTATAGCAACGACTGTAGTTTTATCGTCTTTATCCTGGCTCGGCACTACCTCAGTTTGTTTAGCCTCAGCTTCTATTTCTTTTTCAAAATCAGTGTCATTACTATCTGCTAATGCAATCGTTTTCTTTGTTTCTTCTGTAATTGCTGCGGTATCTTCTTTTTTAAATAAATTTAAATCATCAAAGGATACAATGCGCTCCCCTCTGATCGACCAAAAATAATCCCGTTTAGAAGCAAATTTTATTGCAGGAGGATAAACATCATTAACAACTTCATCTATTTTTCCAACCATATCATTCGGCAAAAGTAGCGTTCTATAATAAAATACGGAAACTACTGCAACCAAAAAGGAGATTAATAAAAAATGACTTAAAATATGCCGTAATAATTTCATGTTCGTATCCTTAATCTATAAAGCATTTCAATTTTCTAAATCGGGATAAAGTATCCCTGCTAAACGGTTAAATTCATCTACCGCTTTACTTCGTTTTGATATTTCAAATATTGACATTCCTTCACTTAATGAACGCCGATATACTGTTCTTTGATATAAACGTTGAGGTATTAATGTCACTCCAGGGAGCTGTTCTAACACTTCTTCTGTTTCATCTGATTCTTTAATTGCACGATGTGTGTCAGCACGATTTACAAATACCCTCATTTCAGGTTTATTTGTTTCATCTAACTCACTAACAATATTTAAAAACCGTTGCGTTGCCCATACGTCTGGCTGACTTGGTGGCACCGGTATAATTATTCTGCTTGCAATAGAAAGAGCTTGTTTCATCGCATCCATATTTGATGCACCAACATCAACCAGCACCTGTGTTTGTTGCGGATGATATAACATGTCATCAATTAAACTATCGCGAGGCTGATTAACCTGTAAAGGCGGTGTATACCCTTCCTCTCTGCGCACTTCAGCAACATCAGACAGTGTTTGTTGTGGGTCGAGATCATAAGCAACAACCGGTTGACCTTTCATCTGAAGCCAAAGCCCCAGGTTAAAGGTAACGGTACTTTTACCTGAACCACCTTTTAAATTTGCAATTACTGTTATCACAATATCACCGAACCCAATTTTGGTTCATATTCCTTTGAGTGTTCATTCCTTGATTAACATTTCTTGCTGGCATTCTTTGTTTCGATATTCCTGAAGTACTTTCCTTTTTATAGCCTGAAGGCACTTTAAATAACTTTTTATTTTGTTTAGCAACTTTAATGTTTTTTAATTCTCTGACATAACCACCAGGTAACGCTTCACGTATTACCATTTTCAACTTAGGGTCATACCATTGTTGAGATTCAATTTTTTGTCCATTTGGGCGTATTGCACTAAAGTTCCATTTTTCAGTATTACGGCCATTTATTTTTTCTTTGCCAGACAAAGTCATAGTGGAAATGGTGCCGTCATGAAGCTGCACTCTTAATGGCATATGATATTTTTTATCTAACCAATGCAAACTTTTAACATTGCTGCCATTTATTTGCGCAGTCATTTCCCACTTGATCGCAGCACGACCATTTATTTTTTCTTTGCCAATTTTTTTACATGTTGCATTCATTATGCCGCTACATGGCGAACTACTCATCTTCTGAGATTTAGCCACATTAATATTTTGTGCTTTTTGTTCTATGTATATTTTTCTTTGTTGATTTAATAATATGCGCCGTTTATCTTTCGGATAAACAATTTCAACAAGTGTGTTTCCATTCATAGTCGATTCTGTCCGAACTGCTTTTTTACTAATGAACATTTTTACGTTCATAGATGGACGTCCGGGTATGCTTTGTACTGCTTCCGCGGAAAACTCTTGAGCAATTTCAAAAGCATTTGCTGAAAATGAAAAAACACTTCCAGCAATTAACAATCCTGTTTTTTTCAAAGTAGACATAACATCCTACTCCACTAATGATTTATATTTAAAGTAAAGCGTTTCGAATCCGAGTTACACTTAAACGCATAACTCAAATTCGAAAACACGCTTATTTTCTTACTTTGCAGGTGCTGCTGGCGCAGGTTGACCAGGTTGACCAGGACCATAGTATGGACGACCGTAACCCTGTGGCGGAGCATAGTAACCAGGGCCACCGTAACCATTGTTATAGCCGCCATTGTTATATCCATTGTAACCACCGTTATAACCACCACGGTAATTGTTATTTCCATAACCATTACCATAGCCAGAGCCGCTACCTTGCATATTGCTTCGGCCACTTCCACCCATATTGAATGACATATTACCGTCACCCCAACCGTTGCCATTGCCCCAGCCGTTGCCGTTGCCATAACCACTGTTGTTGTTGTTCCAGCCGTTATTGCCCCAGCCGTTGTTGTTGTTGCCCCAACCATTGTTTCCAAAAGGGCCCCACCAAGCTTCGGCAGCTGAAAATGGTAATGCAACTACTGCTGCAAGTGCCATAACACTCATTAATTTACGTACGTTTTTCATTTTCCTTCTCCTTAATAATTTTTAGAAGGTAATACACTGACATGAAAACCATGTCGCCTTCACTCTGTTGTATTTCAATAAACAATGAACATCGAGTGTTACATTCATCATCCTATACAGTTAAACAAGAATGTTTTAATTTCCTGCTTGAGCTGTTCTTTTAAATATTTTTTATACTTAACCATCCTCACCACATATAACCAGGAAAGGGCATACCAACCCCATACGGATTAGCTCCATATGAATTTGTCATAAAAGGAATGCCTGGTGCACCAAGTCCCGGCATTAAACCCGGCACTATCAAAGGTGAAGCATATGGGTTTGCTAAACCGTATCCATTCATTGCAGAAAAATAATATCCACCATAAATATTTTGTCCTGAATAATTCATCATGTGTGCACTTGTATTGTATTCAGGTCGTTGCGTACGTCGCGACATTTTCTCTGCCACAGGAGCAACACCCCACATACGACTACGTAAAGGTTTTTGTCTTGAATAACCACGTTGACGAGATCTTTTATTCTGCTGATGTGTTTTATTAATTAACACGTTCCAATGTCTTGGCAATTGATCGGGGGAATATGACAAAGAATCATCTGCTTCAACATTTTCTATAGTTGCAGTAGATAAAAGTAACAACATAAACGCATTACTCAGTATGTACTTGCTGGTCATACTATAAGATGCTGATTTCATCCTTTAACTCCTTCGCCAAATATAATAGTTCTATACATCACATTCACTTATCTGTTGTTCGCTTGATTTCTTGCACGACCATATCTATAGATTGGCGGTTGTGGTGGATTCGTCACCCATGCAGGAGGCTTAGGTCCATAAGGTGGATTCTTTACCCAGTCCGGTACTTGCACAGGTTGTGGCCTGAAGTTGTTATTCCAGTTTTGTGGTGGCATTGGTTGCTTCGGTCGATTCGTTACCCATGCTGGTGGCTTAGGACCAAAAGGCGGATTCTTTACCCAGTCCGGTACTTGTATTGGTTGTGGACGATTTTGATTTATGTTTGGTTGCGGTGGACGTTGTGCCCATTGCGATGCAGGCATTGGCTGTGATCTGTTTTGATTCATATTAGGAACAGGCATACGTGGTTGCGGTGGACGTTGTGTCCATTGCGGTGCAGGCATTGGCTGTGATCTGTTTTGATTCATATTCGGTACAGGCATGCGTGGTT
>JAUVEN010000109.1 GCA_030594815.1 Gammaproteobacteria bacterium | reverse complement strand
AATACTCCGCTACGATCTCCTGATGGCGTGCCTTATCCAAAAATTTTCGTAGGCGTTGTCTCTAGCACACCCAATTTAATTGAATATGATCGACTGGGCCGCCGTGTTCCTAATATCCAAATTGATTTAAAAGTTGGGTCTAAAACGATTCGTATAGAACAAGAGACCGGTTATGCGCATCAAATTTAACCAACAATACAAACAAAAAGGCATCAGTCTAATCGAGCTGGTGATCTTTATTGTCATTATGTCTGTTGCATTAACCAGCATCACCTTAATTTATATTAATACCACTCGTTACAGCGCTGATCCTATGGTACGTATTCGTAGCATTGAACTCGCACAATCCACCTTAGAAGAAATACTATTAAAAGCTTATGATGACAATACACCTGTTGGAGGTGGTTGCGTACAAATGAACGACATAAGTACAACCCTTTGTAGTAGTGGTATTACTCCAGCCTCTGATCCCACCGTTGCTGGTAAACCTTTAATTGCTGAAGAGGCAACTCGTAACTTATATGACGATGTGGATGATTACCACAACAAACTCTATTGCGGCGCGAGCGTCATTGCTGCGAATACAGCTTGCCCGACATTAACCTGTACAACCTTACAGGATGGATCTGGTACAAATATTTCAACACAATATTCCGGTTTTTCTGTTTGCATCACGCTCAGTTACACCGGCGGTGCCGGTTCCGAAATTGACAGTGTAGCAATGACCACGGGTAGTAAGACTGTTGTGGCAACGAATGATGCAAAACGCATTGATGTGATTGTCACTGATCCACTTAACTCTCGTATTGCCTTATCCGCATATCGGTTGAATTATTAATGTGGCTTAAAGAAAAATACTGTCAACAAAGTGATTGCGGCAATCTCCAGCTACGGAGCTCTCATTATGGGATTGCCACGCTTCGCTCGCAATGACAAAAAATATTTTAGCATTGGTATCTAATTTGAAACTTTCTAACAAACAATCCGGTTTTACTCTTGTTGAAATCATCATTGTTATTGCCATTATGGGGATTATCGGCGGACTTGCATCCATGATCATTGGCCGCTCTCTTGATTCCTACGCCGCGCTTGAACGTCGGGAAAAATTACAAACTTCAGTACGATTAGCAGTTGAACGCATGTCGCGCGAACTTCGTCATGCTTTACCTCATAGCATTTGTGTCCATGATGGTACTAACTGTACCTCTGGAACGGGCAATCGATTTTATTTTGTACCCGTTAAAGACTCTGGACGATATCAAGATCGTCCTGGTGCATATCCAGCACCTATGTCAGGGTTGCGTAATAGGATCAGAAAATATCCACTAACAAACTTGACCTTCGATATATTATCATCTGATGCAAACCTTGATCCAACTATCAATAATCATATCAACGCTAAAAAGGATGATTGGGTTTCAGTTTATAATTTAGATAATTCTCAAATTTATACTTTGCCACCAAATCAAATCCGTAACCAAATAGAAACTGTTACACTAGCTACTAATATAAATGAAGTTGATAACATCAAATTTTATGCCGGTAACAATTATTATTCAGATCATTCGCCAACTCGACGCTTTCATATAATTGATAACAACAAACAAGTTACACTATTTTCTTTTAATAACCTGACAAAAACATTAACTCGAGATACGACTACATTTACGGCACCAAATACCTCTGTAAACTCACGACTACTTATGCAAAATGTTTCGGCATGTACATTTACCTATACACCAGGTTCACTTTCCCGAGCAGGTTTATTACATATTGATATCACGATATCTTTACAGGGCGAACAAATAAGGGTTATTCATGATGCGCATGTCTACAACACACCATAATATTAAAAAGCAATCCGGTGTTTCGGTGGTAACGGCTATTTTTCTAATCGTCATCCTTTCTTTAATGGGTGTGGGAATGGTGAGTCTTTTATCCACCAGTCAACAATCTATTAGCCAGGAAATTACATCTGCTAAGGCTTACATGGCGGCACGTTCATGTTTGCAATGGGGAATATACCAATCTGTATATCCAGCGGCATCTCCACCGGTCGATATCGAAGGCACAAATACATTTAATGATAGCGCATCAGCACTTTTTAATACGCGATGTGATACAACAAAAACAAATATTATTAATGCTGACAACCTGAGATTTTTTAATATCACCACTACTGCAAAATTCGGAAATACTCTGGATCCTGAATACAGTGAACGAACCTTGCGCCTGCAATTTCAACCTTAATTTTCTTTAATAATTCATAATAAAATTACATGAAATCATTTCTTAGAATAATAAATCAAAATAACCTATTCAGTACATTTTTTATTATTTCACTAATTTTAGCTTTATTTTATACCGGAAATAATACCTGGCTCTTCTCTGCTAGTTATATTTCAATTATTTTAAGCTTTGTTTTTATATTAAAACAACGTTTTTATAATCCAATTAATATTTCAATAAACGGAGTTCTATTGTCTTCAGTTTTGTTATTAAGCTGGTTCGCAATATCTGTTTTTTTAAGCCAAATTAAATACCTCAGCCTGTATAACTTTTTTTGGATGGGCAGTTTAATTATTGTTTTTTTAATCTTCACTTTTAACGAAAACAAGAATCAGATTTGGAGCAATATTTGGCCTGTTATGTTATTCCTTGTTTTAATATGGGCAATTTATGGATTAGTGCAATATTATTATTTACATGTACCGACAAATGCATCCTTTCTTAATCGCAATAGTCTCGCTGCATTAGTTAATTTAGCTTTAATTCCTGCCTCAGGTTATTTTTTACTTAATGAAAGTGAACGACCATGGGAAGTTATAAATAATAAAACTTTAAGCCTTATCCTTATCATCTTATTTTTAACCACCTTTATTATTACTAGTCGAGGTGGTTCGTTAAGTTTAATATTAGGTTTTACCCTCTTAATATCTTTGCTCAGAAAGCATGTAGAAAAATCTCAACTTTACTCTTTAGTTATAATAATTTTCATCTCTTTTTTGCTTGCAACACTATCTCAATATTTTATTCAAGATTCACCGACTGGCTTTACAGAGCGAATGGTGACATTGCAAGATACAGCAAAGGCAGGGAATACTCGGTTTATCATATGGAAAAGCCTTATTCCATTATTTAATGAAATGCCATGGTATGGGCTTGGGCTTGGTAGCTTATGGGTTTTCTGGCCACCTCATCGCCCCTTTATAGATAATAGTGCAGGATTTTTTGCGCATAATGACTACATGCAAATTACGCTTGAAGCCGGATACCCAGGTATTTTACTTCTTGTCTTGCTATTTATTTTTATTCTTATTCATTTTATTCGCACAATAAAAAATAATAATCTATTACTTATTCAGCGTACTGAGCTCGTTGGAATTTTTGCCGCATTAGTCACCTTCGCTGCACATAGTTTTTTTACCTATAACTTTTATATTCTTCCTTTATTGCTCATTGCAGGCCTTTATCTTGGTCGATTCAATCAACTTGTTAATATCAATTCTACAAAAATAAAAATTTTTCCAGCACTTAAGATTTATTTCAAACCTTTCATGTATATTTTCAGTATGACGGGGCTAATTTTTATTTTATGCAGCTATTTTATATCCGTTTCTCTGTCGAGTTATTACAACATTCAAGCCAAAGAATTATTGTTAAAAAAGAAATACCAGGAATCGAATAAATATTTCTTAAAAGCACAAACGCTTGCTCCTCTTATGGATAATCCCTTTTTTAGTCATGCTGATTTATTACGACGAGGCGCTAATAAATTACTCAGTGTGAATAAAAACAGGCAAGCAAACTCCCTACTAAAACTTGCTCACGATAATCTTGATAAAGCTGAAAGCCTGAATCCGCTACGTCCACAAACTCATCATATACGTGGCTTAATTTTTGAAAAAGAACAGACTGAAAAAGCGAAAGTTGAATTCAAAAAAGCTTTAAAACTCGACCCACGTTTTTTATTTTCACGTATTCGCTTAGCCAGACTTTTCCATCAACAAAATCAACTAAAAAAGGCGATGGAAGTGTTATATGACGGAGTGAACTATAATTACCCTGTAAATAAAGTCATGATTGAATATATGACTTTCTTTGCTAAATTATCACGAGAAGCAGGTGTAGAAAGCTTTGCCTTGCACCTTGAAGCGAATATAAAAAAATATATTGGTGAAAATCGTCAAAATTAATCAAATTTATGCCTAATTTGCCGATAATATACTAATCATTTTATTATTACAGGGCTCTATCTTGACCGTTTCAAGCAATTAATGATTTGTCTTTAATACGTTTAATAAATTTACAAATACTCTTTATATGAAAAAAATATTTTTTCAATTTAATATCCCACATCGCTTTAGCGCTGTTCTTTGCTATCTTGTTTTTTTATTTTCTGCCTTCCCCGCTTTTGCTGATACTGTTCGAGATGATTTTACAACTCTAAGTTATACAAATAATAACGGTACGGTTAATTGGGCAACAAATTGGTTAGAAATCACTGAAACAGATGGCGCAACGGCTGGTGACGTCCAGGTAATAACTGATCAAGGTTCGGGGCGTTTACGCATTCGTGGTAACAACAAAGGCGTACAACGTGAAGTAAATCTAAGTGGTGCTACGATCGCGACTCTTACATTTGATTACCGTAGCGACAATTTGGACAGAGGTAATGAGTACGTCAACCTTGAAATTTCTTCCGATGGTGGCGTGAGCTGGACTGAACTCATTCGCTTTAAAGGCCCTCAAGATGATGCTTCCTATCAATCTCAATCACCCGGTTATGACATTACTTCATATATTTCTGCTAACACTCGCATTCGTTTACTCAGTTCAGCAAACCTCGATACTGCAGATGCAGTCTATTTTGATAATATAGAAATTAATTATACTTCGCCTTCTCTAACTCACTTTGCCATCAGCCACGATGGCATTGGTGACAATTGTCTACCTGAGCAAATTACTATAACCAAACACACAGCTGCTCATACTATTGATACTGCATATACCGGTACAATATCGCTTAGCACCTCAACGGGTAATGGCAACTGGACAAAAACAACTACTGCTACAGATGCTGAAGGTACTCTTAGTGCAGGCGCTATAGATTCTGGTATTGCAACATATACATTTGTAGCAGCCGATAATGGATCTATCACTCTTAATCTCGCAAATGCAAATGTTGAAACGCTCAATATAAATATCACCGATGGTATAGACACTGAATCTTCAACAGAGGATGCTGATCTTAGTTTTTCAAGTTTAAGTACAGTAACTTATCGTGATGAATTTTTAACGGCAAGTTATGCAAATAATAATGGCTCTGCGCTTTGGGCTTCAGACTGGTTAGAAATTGTTGAAGCGGATGGTGCAAGTGCCGGGGACATCCAGATAAGCAGTGGCCAAATGCAAATTAGTGGCAGTAATAAGGGAATACAACGTGCTATTGATCTCACCGGGGCAGCCGCCGCGACTCTCACACTTGATCACCGCCGAGAAAGCCTGGAAAGCGGTAATGAACATGTCAATCTTGAAATTTCTTCCGATGGTGGTGCCACATGGATCGAACTTGATCGCTTTAAAGGCCCACAAAATGATGTCTCTAATCAATCAACCAGCTATAACATTACTCCATATATTTCTGCCACCACTCGTATTCGCTTAATCGGATCAACAAGCCTCGATAGCACTACGGATGTAGTCTATTTTGACAACATTGAAATCGCCAGCTCTTCGACTATTACTTGTGCATTAATCGATCACTTTTCTATTAATTATTTAAGCGGTGCAACCGGTACAGGTATTAACTGCCAGGTAGAATCTATTACTATTGAAGCTCATGGTGCCAGTCATAATGTACTCACTACTTACACTGGTTTAATAAATCTAACGACAAGCACAACTAATGGCGACTGGTCAAAAACAATAACAGCAACTGATGCCAATGGAACTTTAGTGCCAGGCACCACTGATACAGGAAGTGCAACATATTCCTTTATTACCGCTGATTATGGTTCCATTATTTTAAACTTTAAAGATACTTATGCAGAAACTACTAACCTAAATGTTAATGGTAGTAGTATTTTAGAAACATCAAATTCTGCTGTTGCCAATGATGATTATGAAATTACTTTTGCATCAAGTGGTTTTATTTTTAATAACGATACTGACAGTAATACGACAATCCCTACCCAACTTTCAGGTAAAGATTCTGATATCGGCTATAATGCTAAAGCCATAACACTTCAGGCTGTGCGACAATCAGATAGTGATCCTACACAATGTACTGCTGCACTCCTGAATAAAACTCTTAATATAGATTTTGCCGCTGAATGTCAAAATCCATCTAGCTGTGTCGCAGGCCAGCTGTTCACTTTAAATGGCAGCACTTTAACAGCAACCACAAACGATAATTTAGTCATTGGAAGTAGCAGTTATGATACTCGGTCGGTTACTTTTGACGCGAACGGTAAATACAGTCTCGTTTTCAACTACCCTGAAGCAGGTTTAATTGAATTACATGCACGTCACAATATTTTACTCGCTGATGGCTCAACGCCTTCAGGTAATTATATGTCGGGTTCATCTTCTTTTGTTGTCAGGCCACTAGGATTTGCGCTTAGCAATCTTTTATACGCAACAGATGCATCAGGAAATCTCTTTAAAAAAGCCGGTGAAGATTTTATAACTACATTTACAGCTGTAAGATGGCAAGCCGCTGATGATGCCAATGATGATGGTGCTGCAGATAGCGGAGCAAATCTTACTGACAACACAACAACACAAAATTTTGGTAATGAAATCACACCTGCTATACCCGCAAATATAACAACGTCTGCTCCAACAGTAACATTAGTACCCAATGCTGGTACTCTCATAAACAGCGCTAATAGCGCTAGCTTTACTAATGGAGTTGGTTCTAAAACGTATAACTGGAGTGAAGTGGGCATATTCAATTTTTCAACAACACTTACAAATTATTTAACAAGTGGCGATAATATTATTGGCTATGCACAAAATGTTGGTCGATTTGTTCCCAATCATTTTAATACCTCTGTAACTGAAGGTTGTGTAACTGGTAATTTTACCTATTCTGGCCAACCTTTTACCGTTACTGCTACAGCAAAAAATGTAGCTGATGGAACTACAGCTAATTATCAAAATACTTTTGCTTTTGATACAGCCATTTCAAATGCGGGAGATGTTGCTAACTTTACAAATTACACAATTTCTGCCAATAAATTCAGTGGAGGTACAGGTTTCCAAAATCCAGTAACCTTGGCTTATACTTTTCCAGCTAAAGAAACTATACCTGCAATACTTACATTACGTGCTCGTGATGCAGATACATCAACTGCCGCAGGAACAACCGAAGGCACCACAGAAATTCGCAGTGGCCGCGCACGTTTAGAAAATGTTTTCGGTCCTGAATTAACGCCACTAACCATGCCATTAAATATTGAATATTATTCTGATAATACTTTAATTTATGATCCAACTGACCAAGTTACTACTCAAGCTGATGACGGCTTTATACTTAACATGAATGATTCTTGCACAACCTTTGATGTTACAGCTAGTGATTTGACAAACTATACTGGCAATTTATCAAGCGGTGAAACAACTTTAACCAGTACTGGAACAATAGCAGCTGGACTTGGAGACATTACATTTAGTGCGCCAGGTACAGGTAATGAGGGTTCTGTAAATTTACTGTTAAATAACACTTCTAGTCCAAGCTGGTTAACCTATAACTGGAATGTTGATTGTGATAATGCCGATGCTGATGATGACATCACAACAGGTATTGATGCTGGAATGTGTGGTCCTGTCGGCACAGCATCATTTGGCTTATACCGTGGTGATGATCGCATTATCTACTGGCGAGAAGTTTTTTAATAAAAATTACCTATCTTAATTATCTTTTGTAGGTTGGTTCAAGGAGCACTGTAGAACCGCTACGCGTTTCATTCAGCACTTCTTCGCTTTGCTTAGGTCGTCCATGACGGAACCAACAAATACATTGTTGGCTCCGCTACGCTTGAGCCAACCTACATAATTAGCTTTTAATATGTGCTGGTCTTGGCATAAGGTATCTATCTTGATTATCTT
>JAUVEN010000110.1 GCA_030594815.1 Gammaproteobacteria bacterium | reverse complement strand
AGCGAAGGGGCGTTAATGATTACACCGGGGGGGGGGGATTCTGAGTGATCTTAATGACTTCTTTGTAAATAAGGCATGTTTTACATAGATGACATTTAGCATTTCTGTCTCAATCGCCCAATCCACCACATAATTGACCTTGGCGTTATTTCAGAATAAGCGAACAAACACCACAAAGCAGACTTTCAGAAAATATTTTACTAGAGAAAAAACTGCTCCTTATAGGGCCTTCAAAGTTTCAGATGGGAGTTCGGCAAATACCTTTTTGTAGTCTGCACTAAATTGCCCATGTGCCAGAAACCATTCAGTCGAGCTATTTCTGAAACCGCACCCTTGCTAGGGTTGGTTTTGTGTAGTTGCTTACGAACATTGTTCATCCTGTGCATTAATGTGTAGCTCTTTGGTGTCAGGTTGTATTGTTCACGAAAAGCATATTCCAATGTGCGTTCACTAACGTTGGCTACCAAGCATAATTCAGCAATTGTTATCTGGTCAGTGCCAGATTCAGCAATGTAATTTGCTGCAGCTAGCGGCGCCTTGTCATGCTTGCGCATTGGTTTTATGCTGACCGAGTGATGAGGTTCAGCTAGAATTCTGATCAGTCTGTTGATCAGACCCTGTTCAAGCTGTTTAAGGTACAGTGCATTTCTGAATGTTTCAGCACCGGTAATGAGATTATGATAAACCGATAGCAACCAGCTTCTAAGTTCTGATGTTTTTTGCGGGTTACAGCGCAAGACTTCAATATTGTTGATTAGTGTAGTGATATCCGGCAGTTCAAGTAACCCACAAGACTGGTTAAAGCTTTCTTAAGATATTGAAATTGGGAACACATCAAAGTCATCATGGGTGATACTGTCCAATTCCCCGCCCTGATGGAAAATGCACAGCATATCACCGGAAACATCATAACCCCGCCAACGTATGCAAGTCGTTGGGTTGGTCAAAACGCCAAATGTAATCAGTCCCTGAGGCGATGCACCTGCCTGATGAAGTCTGCGTCCGAGTATTTCACGGCCGAAAATCATTGTATTGTTGCCAAACATAAGCAATTCGCTGGAAAAACGACCAGCTTCTAACTGGCGATAGTCAAGATTTCAATTTTGCATATTGCAGCATAACTTGTCGAAATCATTAAATTTCTGGTGAATAAAAAATGGTGTATCCATTAATTTACATAGTTTTTAAATTTGCGGTTTCTTGATATTATAATGGTATGTCGACAGGTACAATACCAAGCAAGCTAAAGCAAAGGATCAATCAAAGAATTATTCTAACCTGCCACATAACCCGAGGTTATACGGACTAATTCTTACGTTAACATTTCCCGCTGTAGTCAATTCTAAGCAATAATTTTTAATTTCAACTTAAGCTAGTAGCTTTGAGAATCAATTATGAAATTGTGGCAAGAGCTTTCTGAAGAAAATACTGAAAGACTAAACTTTGGAGTTTAATCGATGAAAAAAGCCCACAAAAAATTAAAGGAAAAAAGTATGGCAGCAGAGTGCCATGAGTTTTTTGAAGGGTCTACAAAATAATATTAATATGGCCTAATGACATGTATTGTAAGACATGATGAAATTACTAAACATTGGAATTATATTTACCTGCCTCTTAATATCTGGCGTCGTTCACTCAGCTGATCCTGACACCCCCAACTTAAAAGACCTGGCTGAAAAGAAGCAGGCTGAAGAAGAAGTCATTAAGGCGCTAGCAGCAGAGCCAGTATCCGGCCCTTATGACGAATATAATCGTTCCACCCCTCGTTCTAGTCTTTTAGCATTGGCTAATGCTATCAAATTAAAAGACTATGAGCATGCTGTCAATTACCTTGATTTTAGAAACTTACCTTTTTCGTCTGATAAAGAGCAGCTTAGTCAAAATGCACCTGATTTTGCCAAGAAGCTTTCTATAGTCGCACGACGTGCCATGTCAATCAGTATTGAAGATTTGAGTAATGATCCACTGGGACATAAAGATGATGGGCTGCCCAGTTATCGTGATCGAGTAACAACGCTTAAGACAAAAAAGGGTCCAGTCGATATTTTAATGCAGCGCATACCTCGAGGTGATGGTGTGTTTATCTGGAAAATCTCTAATGCCACTGTTGCCATTATTCCGGAATTAAATGATGAGTTCGGTTACGGTGTCATAGGTGAAAAACTGGCTCAAATATTCCCGAATTACTTATTGAGCGGCTTTGAAGTGTGGCAACTTGTTATGTTGGCGACTTTGATGCTTATCGGTTACATCATCGCTAAAGTTGCCACATTTTCTCTTGTTAAAGCTTTACAGAAGAATAAACACTTCAATAAACAAAGAGTACAAAAGTTTATTCTTGGTCCGCTTCACTTCTTAATTATCGTAGTATTTTTGCGCGCCACCTTTGATATGATATCACCGTCCATGGTCGCACGCGCTCTATTTGATACAAAAACATTATTAATTATTTCCATCTCGTGGGTGATGATGGGTGTTATTGATTTTATTATGTATCGACTTGCTGACCGAATGAAACGAAACGGTCAAAACGATGCAGTGGTATTATTAAAGCCTGCAGCAACAACCATCAAACTTATTTTTGTAGTGATAGCTATTATTTCGTGGATGGATAATTTAGGTTATCCGATAACGACGTTGCTTGCAGGTTTAGGCGTAGGTGGCATTGCTGTCGCTCTTGCCGCTCAAAAGTCACTGGAAGATCTGTTTGGTTCCATCATCATCTATACCTCCCAACCGGTACATGTTGGCGATTTTTGTAAATTTGGTACTACTCTAGGTACGGTTGAAGAAATTGGTTTACGTGCAACACAGTTGCGCACACTGGCCCGAACGGTGGTGCACATTCCAAACGCTTTATTTGCCGCAGGCATGATCGAAAATTTAACACAGCGAGATAAAATCTTATATCGCACACGTTTACGTTTGTCATATAAGGATACACCTGAGCAGATCAAGGAGGTGCTAACAAAAATACGTGAATTAATAGACCAGTCCGAATACATCGATGAAGAAAACTCCCGTGTACGTTTTTTGGAATTTGGTGAATATGCACAGGAGCTTGAACTATACGTTTATATTAAAACTGAGGACTTTGCTGAATACCTCGAATGTCGTGAAGACCTTAATTTAAGAATCAATGATATCGTTGCATCTATAGGCATAAAACTGGTTATTCCAGCCAAAACTATCGACTTACAACAGCCTACTGAAAAGCTTTCCGTCAGTAAGTCAGACAAATAGAGAGCTATTCTCGATTGTTATGTGAGTCATTGATTTTAATTACCTGCCTAAATGAAAGCGGTGTAACTAATAGATTTTTAACATTGTAGCGTTAGCATGTAATATTTTTGTGAAAACTGATAATTGAGTTAACCCTGAAGGAAGTAAACATGATTTTATTTAATCAGAAAAGTGGTAAAAGTATTGTAATTTTTAGTACGATACTTTTTGCTATTTTCGTGCGCCAATACTAAGCTTTCTCATTCATGGGTTGAGCCTGATAATAAGAAATTATATAATGATTTGCTCATAATAGGTCTTGGTTAAAGCCAACAAACTCGACGTGCATATGAAAGCTATATTGTTGAAGAACTAAGGTCAGGTGGTACTGAAGCAGAAGCAAGTTACAAGCTAATAAAAAGTAGCGAAAAAATTGAACGTGATACCGTAATAAAAGCTATTCAAGGTCTGGCAATTGATGGCGTCATAATTACTCACATGGTGGCTGTTGATGAAGAAACAGTTTACCGAACGGGGCACTCACACACAGGATACAACAGGTATAGTCGCAACATGTATAGTTATTACCCTCGGGTTAATAGTTATGTTCATCGCCCTGGTTATTACACTACACATGAAACCTATACTCTTGAAACAAGTTTGTATGATATCGTAACAGAAGAACTGGTCTGGACTGCGAGAAGCCGTACATTCTCACCCGGAGCTGTTGATGAGGTGATCGTTGATTTAACTAAATTACTAATCAAGGATTTAAAAGAAAAAAACCTGATTAAGTAATCACCTGACCATTTCTAATGGTAAGTTTCAGCTTATTTCACCCGTAAGTGATATTCACTACTAATTCTATATATTGCGTATTTTTGATACTACAGGTGAAATTATTAAAGTAATATTCATGATAAGAAATATCGGCGATTACTAACACCTTTTGCATATTTTGCAGGGTGACTTCTTCAAGACTGCTAACGCCAAATAGCTATTATTGGGTGATAAATCTTTTATCTTGATAGCAAAACGTAGTAGGACAGTTTTTCCCAAATGATTGAATAAAAAATAAGGCTTTAGTTATGAATATTAAAAACCAGATAGTTTTCACCGGACTGCTTAGTCTGCTATCAGCAATTGTATTGTTGGTGGGTTGTGCCGAGAATGAAACCCGCGGTGATAGTGACGTGGTTAAAGCACAAGTGGTTGAAGCCGAAGTGCTTGATGCTCCATTTGAGGTGATTCGAGGTAAAGGCACAGGTGTATTTACAGACATCTCTGTTTCTTCTGCATCAATGTTTGACTTTGATAAAGCGGAACTTAATGAAGAAGGTAAAGACGTAATCGAAATATATAAAAAGACCGTCGGGCCTGCACTCATGGAGGCTTATTTGGTGCTTATTGTAGGTCACACTGATACCTCTGGTGATGCAAATTATAATAAGACGTTATCACTCAAGCGAGCTAATAGTGTGGCTAATTACCTCATATCCACAGGGATGGAAGAGGATAAAATACGCGTTATCGGACGAGGCTCAGAAGAGCCAGTGGCATCAAATAAGACCCATGAAGGTCGCACTAAGAATCGTCGTGTAGATATTCTGGTTGTTGCTGAGGTACGTGCTCTGGATACAATACTATTTCCAAGCGTCGTATTATTTGAGCCCAGAAGTGCTGATTTAAGTGAGAAAGGACAGGTATTACTTGAAGAAAGTCGTATGGATGCGAAAGCTCTTCTGAGTGATGCTTATTATATTGAAATCGTTGGACATACAGATAATGTTGGTGACGATAATGACAACATGATGCTTTCGAAACTACGCGCTGCGTCTGTACGCGACTATCTTATCGGTAAAGGTCTTGATGCTAGTAAAGTGGTTACTTTTGGTCTGGGTGAAACTGTGCCGATTAGTAGTAATGAAACTGAAGCGGGTCGTGCCAAGAACCGTCGTGTTGAAGTCTTGGTGTTGGGGCGATTTAGTGATCATGAGCAAATGGGACAAGGGGTAGAGCTGGAGGAATCCGTGGTTATCACCGCTGAGGTATTGGCTATTGATAAGGCGAATCGCATTTTAACACTTCTCGGACCTTCGAATAACGTGGTCGATCTCGAGGTGAGTGAAGAAGCCAGGAATTTTGACCAGGTTAAAGTTGGAGATCAACTGAAAGTTGAATATTACAAGTCAGTGACTATTTATCTAGGCGAAGTAGGAACTCAGCCAGAAGCAGATGCAGCGTTGGTCATGACCAGGGCTGACGAGGGTGAGAAACCGGGCGCTTTTGCAGTAGGAACTGTGGATGTAAGTGCATCGATTATCAGAATTGACAAGAAAGAACGCACACTGACACTTAAACTTGCGGATGGAAATGTGGTTACTACTGAAGTCGATCAATCGGTACAGGTTTTCGATACGTTGAGAGTGGGCGATACGATTCATGCGCGCCTGACAAAAGCATTCGCAATTTCAGTTGAGACACCGTAATTAAAGAACTAACCTGGGAAGGTTGGACAAGAGCTAGGTGCACGGCGTTTTTCTGACACTATCTCGGCCAATCACCTAAATAAGCAATAACAATATAAAAAATATGAATAACAAAACAAGTACCAAACTTATTAAATTATCCTTACTTTTATTGGTTGTTATTTGCACGAATACTAAGGCAGCACTCCATGATTCTCGTGTTAAAAAATGGGAGTTCTTTCTTGCACCACAGGCAATTAACTCGAAAAATTTACAATTTGAACATGGCGGTGAAACAAATATTAGTAAACGTTCCAGTTTAGCAATTGGCTTTGGTTACAACCTGAACAGCAATATAGAGCTTGGTGGTCGTTTCTCTTCGAGCAGTTCCAGTATGTCAGGCACTATTGTTCCAGATGATGGTGTAGAAACACCCGTGCCATTTACCTCAAGTTTATATACGAGTAGTATCAACTTTGACTTCACCTATAATTTTTTTAGCAGCCCATTCACACCATACATCACCGCCAATTTAGGTTACACATACCTGGACTCTGGTATTCCGACTGGAAATATTGGGACAGGTTGTGGTTGGTACTTTGGCTGGTATTACTGCGGTCCTGTAGCGCAAACCTTCACGACTTCAGAATTTAACTATGGTGCAGGTCTCGGTTTGCGTTACGATTTTAATCGTAAGCTATACATGAAAGGTGGTGTCTCCAAAAATATTTTAGATATTAATAGTACTAATACCCCTGATTTCACCATCTACCAGTTCATTATTGGTTTTATGTTTTAACCCGGATATTTCATAGCAACGCTGTAAATCACACTTAACACTATGCAGTATCCGAGTTAGAGGCTACACCGTTATTAATACTAATATCTGACTAATTCATTAGGTCATTTATCATTGATAGTGTACTCAACAGGAGGACACATCATGCATATTCGCACAACTCTCGACCCTATCTCGTTACACGATGTCCCGGATTCGGAACACCACCCCTGTCAATATTAAGGTGATGGCGTAAACGGTCTGGAAATCTACTTCGAAAATGAAGAAAACAAAAAAGTCTACTTGCAGCACTGGTACCTAAACCGCGTGTAAATCTAACCTGGTACCATGGTGTACTGGCGCATACGCGTGGTAGACCGTACGATTTTACAATACTTAAATTTATCAGCATGAGTATGCTGCTAGTTAACAGAGAGAATGACTTATGAATAAAAATTATCTTTTCCTGATTATGATCATGTTTGTAATGGCTTCTTGTACTTCAACGCCAACAAAAGACATAAATATCGATGTGCAAACGGACACCAAGACCAATCTTAGTGGTTATAAATCTTATACATGGTTGGGCTCTGCAGCAATCATCAATGATTCATCAGGTCAATGGGAGCCACCTGGTTTTGATGCGGATGCAGAAATAAAGTATCTTCTTGATCGTGAACTGCGTGCACGTGGCAAGACAGAGAGTACTACTGCGCCAGATTTAATCGTGGCTTTTGCTGCAGGTATCGACATGGATGCACTTGATTTTAAGATGGATCCTGAAACTAAAATTGATAAGTTGGAAAATGTACCACAAGGTGGATTAGTAGTAATACTTGTGGATAGCAGCACAGGTTTTATTGTCTGGCTTGGTATTGCTACAGCAGAAATCCAGGAAAATTTTGATGTTGCAACAGTGAAAGCGCGACTGGACTACGTAGTGACGCAGATGATGATTCAGTTGCCTAAGTAATCTCTGTCATTAGTATGATTCAATGCAAGAAACGGGGTAAGCTATATTAATAAAATTTGCTATTATTCGCTTTATGTTGAATTATGTTTGGCAGCGATAATATTACTCTGTTTAAAAAATGGACATGACTGTGGTGTTTAGAAAAGCTTTATTCTTGTTAGTGATTAGCCTGGTCGTCTTTTTAGATGCTTATGCTGCTGAAGTGTATAAAACGGTTGATGAAAACGGCAATACTGTTTTTAGTGATAAAAAAACGCATGATGCTGAAACCATCAAGGTGCAACCAAATGTTGTCGAATTGAATATTCCAGATGTGCCCGTGACTAGTTCACAAGGCAAATCTAATAAGTCTGCAACGAGCTCGCCCACGAGCGGACAACAGGAAATGAGTGGTTGGAATTCTAATAATGGGAACAATCTACGTAGAAGAGTACGTACTCAGACCAATGGTGAAGGCGTAAATCGCCCCAAAGCCACCGTTACTCCGGGACGTAGAGCTGGAGGTAGATAATATCCACTATTAGCCGAATGTTCTCAGTCAGTAAAAATAAGCGAAGG
>JAUVEN010000058.1 GCA_030594815.1 Gammaproteobacteria bacterium | reverse complement strand
GTTTTTCAAAAAACAATAAATGATGTTACCTATCTTGGTGAGATTTATTATGGTGGTGGTACAAGTACTGCGTACGTGCTTCCAACTGCTCTTTCTGCATATCCTTCTGCTGCTAATATTACAGCGACCTCAAGAATTGATTTTACAACTCATGAAATGATGGGGTTTAATGCGAGCGTCGCGTTTGAAGGCATTTCTTTCCGCGCCGGTTATTTTAAAACGTTAGTAGATGTTCCTTCATTTACCTTGGTCGATGAAGAAGGTGAGTTTGGTAGTGTAGGACTGACGATCGATAAATATAATATCGTTATTTATTCGGAATATATCGTGCGTGATAACAGTGCTAACCTAATGGCTGCCTTCCCGGATGCTACAGCATATTATGTAACGGCAGGATATCGTATCGGTGATTTTTTACCTTATGTCACCTATGCCTCAGTTGGGGAAGGTAAAGATGCAAGCATTTATACCCCTAAGCAAACATCAGCAGCAATTGGTTTTCGAATGGAAGTTGCTGATGCTGCTGCATTAAAGTTTGAAGCGGCAAGGAAAACCCCAGAATCATATGGTGGTGATGCAGGTGGCTTATATGATGCCGCTATTACTGGCGATACAATGTTATACACTGTTGCATTAGACGTTCTTTTCTAGAGGTTAACGATGAAAAAATTACATAAATTACTAACGCTTTCACTTGTGATGTCATCGCTATATCTCGTTGCACCTATTGCAAATGCAGGTGTTGCGGTAATAACGCATCCCGGCGTGAAAGAAATTGGTTTATCTAAGGCTAAACTGGCTAAAATTTATTTAGGTAAATTAAAAAAATACTCTAATGGTAAAAGCATTAAAGTTGCTGATTTACCTAAAGATACAACTGCACATAAGAAGTTTTATAAAGTAGTTGTGAAAAAGTCTGATAGTGCGGTAAATCGATATTGGGCTAAATTAAAATATACTGGCAAGGGTAAGCCACCAAAGAAATTTTCTAGTTCTGCAGACGTCATTAAGTGGGTTAGCAGAACAGAAGGTGCAATTGGTTACATTGATGGTAAATCATTAAACAAATCCGTTAAGGTTGTTTTAATTTTACCTTAACGGTAATGACAATACTTATTGGATTCAATTACCTTTGTTGGTGAAATAATATGTTTACTCGAAGTCTATCTATAACTCTCATTTTATTTATAACTTTATCATCTGCTGCAATTGCAGCAGGTGATCCTATGAAAAGCCTGTTCTTATTTCAGCAGAAAATGGCTGAAAAGGGTAATCCTAAAGCGATGACCAAAGTGGGGCAAATGTATGAACGTGGAGACGGCGTTAAAAAGGATTTAGACAAAGCGATTAAGATGTATCAGAAGGCTTATGGTGCAGGGGACGCTAAAGCAGGTGCCGCATTACAGAGACTAAATAAAACAAAGAATAAAACTGCGAGTATTAATAGTCGTAAAGCTAAGAAAAAGGAAGAAGAAAGACTTCGGGCTATAAAGCAGCGTAATCAGCAAGAAGCTGCTGCACGTAAAAAAGCTCAGGCTGCTAAAAAAGCAGCTAATGACAAAGCTATTCGTGAAGCAAAAAAAGAAGCTAAGGCAAAAGCGACTAGAGTAGCAAAAGCCAAAAAAGAAGCTAAGGCAAAAGCGACCAGAGTGGCAAAAACCAAAAAGGAAGCTAAGGCAAAAACGACTAGAGTAGCAAAAGCCAAAAAAGAAGCTAAGGCAAAAGCGACCAGAGTAGCAAAAGCCAAAAAAGAAGCTAAGACAAAAGCAACTAGAGAAGCAAAAACCAGAGCAGCGAGGGATGCCAAGGATAAATCTGCAAAGGCAAAAGCTGACAAAGAAGCTAAAGCCAGAGCTGTTCGAATTGCTGCTGAGAAAAAAAGACAAGAGGCAAAAAATCCAAAAGAAGGATTTAAGTCTGATCCCTGTAAAGGCAAGGCCGCTCGCCTGTTATCTATCTGCCGATAAAAATTAGTTTGGAATAATGTTATGAAAATTTTAGTATTGTTTGCTGGATTGTTGATCTCTATATCTGCGGTCGCAGATACTAGTCAATTAAAGTTAGATTTGATTCTTGCAAAACGTGGGGATGTTTCTGCTCAATTTAGTGTTGCTACGGCATATGAATTTGGTGGTGACCTTAAAAAAGACTTAAAGCAATCATTTGATTGGTATATGAAGGCTGCCAATCAATCGCATGCGCCATCTCAATATAAAATCGGCTATTTTTATGAGAATGGTTATGGTGTAGCTAAAAATAAAGATACAGCCATGTCGTGGTATAAAAAGGCTAAAGCGAACGGTAGCAATCAAGCGAAGAAACGCCTTAACAATAAAGACTATGAAAAGAATGAAAAGGCTGCAAAAGATAAAAGATTAGCATTGCAAGCAAAGTTAGAAAAAGACGATGTAGCACGTAAAGCAAAAATTGCAGCAGAAAATAAAAAACTCGCAAAGAAACAACGTGCTGCGGCAAAAAAACAAGCTCAGCTTGCAGCGAACAAAAAAGCACAAAAATCTGCAGCAAAGAAAAAAGCAACAGCTAATAAAACTGTTGTCGCCAGGAAAAAACCAGCAGTAGTTAAAATTCCAAATATGATGAAATTGGTATTAAATAATAAGTGGAAAAATAAACATGGTGCTGCAGACTTCTTGCCATCTTCAACCACAACATGCCTTGAATCTGCAGATAATGAACTTACTTGTTTCTCAAGTGAGAAAACAAGAAAGCTAAATGGTGCAAAAGTCTCATACACTGCGAAATCAACAATAGTTGGATTTAAGTCCAGCGGCAGTTTTAAAGTTATTTATAATTTTAATGCTACTGGCGTTACAGGTATTAAATCAAAAACTATTGGTCCGTATGGTTTGAAAATGATTGAAGGGTGGCAGGAGCCAGCTATAGCAGTTAAATGCCAGGCTAATGACCGTAAAAATATCACTTGTTATCGTGGAAATAAAAAGGTTAAGTTTCGTCGTTAATGTTTCTATCCTGAAATAGTAGTACCAGAATAGTATAATTAGAGTAGTACACAGAGCTATACAAAGCTGATTAAATACAACCTCTCGATACATTTTCCGTCAACTATGTATCTGAGAGGGAGTTTAAATCAGCATAAGTATTCTTATCACTTCAGGCTCTAAATCAAGCTGCATTCATTCCTGTAATTTGTTGTAAAAATCCTGTTTGTAATTTTCTACGTTTAATATCTTCAGGATCAACTTGAGATGATTTTTTGATTTTTGCTTCAGCATTTTCCTGGGCAAAACGTTCAATGTCTTCATCAGAGAAAGTGAGTTCTTCACCTTTTTTAATAACCGCTCGTTCATAACCTAACGTATCCATAACGTCACCTGTTATAGACTCGATTATTGAAATCTCCTCTGTTGTTAATTCTTTAAGGAATTTCTTTGAATTATTAGATTTAATGGGTTGACTTAAATTTTCCCAAAGAGAGCTCGATTTAGCACTACGTTCAGCTTCTTTAGAGGTATGAAAATCGAGCATTTTATTCGAGAATTTAATATTAAGAAAATCACAAAGGTTTCTGACCACTTTTTCCGGGTTTTCAAGAAGGCCTTCGTAACTGAGTGCAAAGATCGAATCTTCACCAAGCCAGTTCATTTGCGCAATACAAAGCTCTTGTAACGCATTCCATTGTTTTGCAATGAAATAGGGGTGTTTTTCACCAATAACAGCCTTTGTAAAAGACAGTGCGACATCGCGAGGATCCCGGTATAAATATATATACTTGGGCTTATCAAAGTAGAGATTAATCTCATCAGCCCATTGTATATTTTGCATACTTTTACACATCCAGGCACTTGCATCGTTTGCCTCTGCGTACAAGTCCATTACCGCACCATAGACAGCCACTAATGAATTTTCTTTGCAGCGTTTTAATACTTCTTTTCGATCTAATTTTACTTTATCCCATGGTACCGGATTGAGTTCTACTAAACGACAAACATCATCTATTAACTTTTTAAATGATTTTTCGTTATTCAAATTCCCATATACAGGAAGTAAAGGCATGAAACGCTGAAGGATGTGAGGTGGGTGTGGTGCAGCAATATCGGATGATTCATTAAGAATAAGTCGTAATAAATTTGATCCTGAACGTTGTTCGCCTACCATGAAAATTGCTTGCATATAATACTCCTGAAAATTTAAAGAAAAAAGTAACCGACTAGTCCTGCGGGAGGAATAATCCAGATTACATCAAGATTGAATTTGATAAGCCCAACTAAAGATGCAATAAAAATGGCAAATACAGGCCAGTTGACGAAAACATTTGAAAATACATCTGGAGTGAAAGATGATTTTAATATAATAAAAGCTGCAACTGAGATCATACCTATTACAGCACTATGAATGCCATGCATAACGGCTTGAGTTGATGCAGACTGTCGAATAAATTCAAACCAGCGAGAGACAATGATCATCAATATAGCCGGGACACCAAAAATTCCGATAGTAGAACAGAGTGCGCCCCAGAAGCCTGCTACTTTGTAACCTATGAATGTGGCGCTTATAAGAATAGGCCCGGGGGTAACCTGTCCTAATGCGATGCCATCATTAAATTGTTGTGATGTTAGCCAGCCGTTCTCAAGAACAACAATACTACCGATAACAGGAATGAAAACATAACCGCCTCCAAATAACATAAGACTCATACTGGCGAATGTTAACGTTAGATATAAGACACCATTTTTGTCCATTGGTAGAGGCATGAACCAGAGAGCTAATAAGCTTAAAAGTAAAAAAGAAACCAGCACCATTCTTTTAAGAGTTACAGGTGATTTCATATCATTAGCTGAAGCATCTGCAACATTTTTGTTGAAAATAAAATAACCGGTTACGCCAGAGAGAAATATTAGTGCTATCGGGGTAAATATTTTGTATTCCAGGGGAATAAAAAATAATACTAAAATTGCGATAATGGCAATTAAGACTTCTACTTTACCTGTAATCGTTTTCTTACCTAAGCGCCATGCCACACTAAATACAATAGCGGCTACGGCAGGCGTAAATCCTTGAAAAATATTGGTGAGGTTGATTACTTCACCAAAGTTAAAGTAAACATAACTTAAACCAAGAATTAACAAGAAGGAGGGCAGTATTACTGCGGTAGTTGCAACTAAAGCTCCGATGCGGCCTTTAATCTTATATCCAGTAAAGGCAACAACATTAACAGCCATTGGACCAGGAAGCAGGTTTGCCAGTGATACGCCATCAAGCATGTCATTATGACTTATCAGTTTTAGTTTTTTGACTATGACATTTTCTATAACAGAAATTAAAGCCATATAGCCACCAAAAGCTAAACTTCCTATTTTTAAAAATGTTAAAAACAGGAAGGTTAACGACACCTGATTATGATTATTTTGCACGGAAGTTACTTCCTGTGCTGCTATTGATTCAGACATTCAGTTCTTATTAAAGCGCAAATTGTGATTTAACAAATGTAACCAGTTGCATAGTACATTCAGCAATCGAATTGTCGGATGTATTAACAATTAAATCAACCGAGTCTGGTTTTTCGTAATCCTGACCAACACCGGTAAAATTTTCAATTCCACCAAACATGGCTTTTTTATACAACCCTTTTGGATCTCGTGTTATACAATCATCAAGATTTGCATCTATATGAACAAGATGAAAATTATCACCAATGATATCTCTTACTATTTCTCTGCCTTTGTGATGAGGCGAGATGAATGAGGCGAGCACGATATGGCCGGTTTTCGAAAATAGCGAGGCCACTTCACCTGTACGGCGTAAATTTTCTGCTCGTGCTTCCTTGGTAAAGTCGAGATCCTGATTGAGACCTGAGCGAAGCGTATCACCATCAAGTATTGAAACAGTGTATCCTTGCTGGAACAGCATTCTTTCAACTTGGTTGGCAATAGTTGACTTACCAGAGCCAGATAACCCTGTGAGCCATACAACGCCACTTTGATGACCAAGCTCCTGATTTCGTTTATCACGGGTAATAAAACCCTGATGAGGGTGGATGTTACTTTCTTTAGTTTCTATATTGGGGATATTACAGACTGAAGATTTCATAACGTACATCTCTCTTTATGTTTGTGTTTGACGAATAAACAACTTAGGTTTAATTACCGCTCTAAACTCACACACAAGAATAGTCAGATATTGTTATCTAAATCTAGTCAGTTTTTGTGATCAACCTAGCAGTTTTAGAGGGTGAATAGTTTAGTAATTGTCACATAAAAGAGCTATCTAACCGTATGAAACACATGTACTATCTGCGTTAATTATGTATTCTTTTTTAAGCTTATATAGTTAATGGAATAACATATATGAATGATTTTGTACTTAAGCTTAACTAGTGAGTCCCCCCCCTCATGCCACTTGTAAATACTAATAAAAATGACTACAACAAACCGCCACTGAGTGAAGAAACATTAAAACGCTTTTTGTCGCATTGTGTACGTCGTAAATTCCCTAAAAAAGGGATCATCTTTAGAGCAGGTGATGCTGCTAAAAGCCTTTACTTTATCCTCGATGGTTCTGTTACTGTCTCTGCTGCCGATGAAGATGGCCATGAAGTTATTCTGGCATACTTACATAAAAGTGAGTTCATCGGTGAAATTGGTCTTTTCATCTCTAATACATCGCGTTCAGCAATGGTCAGAGCGCGCACAGAATGTGAATTAGCTGAAATCAGTTATGATCGCCTTAGTGAGCTTGTTAAAAAAGAACTCCGTGACCAGCATGCCGAAATTCTTAGCATGGTTGGCTATCAACTGGCGAAAAGACTGTTAAAAACAAGTGACCGCGTTAGCTTATTAACATCTATGGATGTAGCAGGGCGTATTGCCAGAACGTTGCTTGACTTATGTCACGAGCCTCACGCAATGACTCACCCTGAAGGCACCCAAATACATATATCACGCCAGGAAATAGGTCGTATCGTTAGCTGTTCACGTGAGACTGTTGGTCGAGTCCTCAAAACAATGACAGAAGATGGCATGATAGAAGTTAAGGGTATGGATATTGTTGTTTATCACAGCCGATAATATTTTATGATTTAATATTCAAGGCGCGAACATCATCCCATTCTCTATCGGTTCCTTTTTCTATTCCTTTTAATCTGATTTTTTTCAGTAATGCTTTACCTTTAGGATCCAGCTCCATTTTTAAGAGCACATTTTGTAGTTTATCTACGATATGTTGTGGCACTCTTGGATGAGCGGCAAAAGCATGTGGCGTATAGCCATCAGATTTCCATAATATTCTTAACTTATCCCGGTATTCCGAAGATGTGTTTTTAAATGTTCGCATTACTCCACCACCCGCTGGATATCGACCTCGTGCAATATTTCTATAAACGGAATCATGTGATGAGACATATTTAGTTGAAAAAGAAAGGTCAGCTTTTGATAGAACAGCACGTGGTACTAAATTCGCTGCAAATGCATTGGAGGGAAAAGCGAGTTCAGAATTATCTAAATCATTTATAGAGCGATAAGGACTATCTTTTAATACAACGAGAATCCCCTTTAATCTTTTCTTTTTTGCTTTAGCAAAAGCATTATATCCTTGTTCATCATGAAATGTGGTGTAATGGTAAGGATTCATATATACGATATCGTATTTTCCTGACTTAACACGTTTTTCAAATGTTGATATATTACGAGCAGTAGCAAAACGTAAATCAATATCAGAGTTTTCTTCCAGATACTTAAGAATAGGGGACCATAATTTTGATAATTTACTTGTGTTTGTCTGAGGTACAATTCCAAAAGAATATTCTTGTACAGCATGTACAGATACTGAGGAAAATGTGAGCATAAGAGTAATGCTGATAGCTGTTTTATTAAAACTCTTCTTAATCATTTTTTGTCTCCACTTCATTTAATAATACTATTCACTGATACTCTTAGTTCATAGCCAGTAATAAGTTTTGAATATTTTCTAACAATTCATCTTCAGAAAACGGTTTTGTCAGGTATGCATTAACACCAGCAGAATCAGCCATATCACGATGCTTTTCTGTTGACCTTGAGGTAATCATTATGATGGGAATGTCTTTGGTATCTGATTTACTGCGTAAGTGAGATGTCATTTCCAGGCCATTCATACGTGGCATTTCCAGATCAACAAGTATTATATTTGGTTTTTTATTTTCAATAACTTCAATTGCTTCAATGCCATCTCGAGCCATGAGAACGTCATAACCAATGTCAGCAACGAACTCTGCTAAAGAGCGGCGAGCACTTAAAGAATCATCTACGACCAGTGCAATGAGATTATCATCAATACTTTCAGTAACTAAAAGTTGTTGTTCAATATTGGGGCTATAATCTTTACCGACTGAAGTTCTAATCAGACCAGGTAAATCAAGCACAGGAGCAATACTACCATCACCTAAAATAGTAGCACCCTCAATACCTATGATATCCGGTATATAAGCACCCAGTTGTTTAACAATTAAATCCTGGTTTGCGATAACGTACTCAACAGAAACAGCATATTGTTGTCCTGTTTCATCACGTAGAATAAAGACGGTACGTTCTTCATTATCAGATTTAGATTGATCACGAGGTTGATGTAATAATGTTTCAATATCATATGCAGAAATAATTTCATCATTTAAATGATAAGTATAACTATCATTGTCTCTTACTAATTCACCATCGCCTGAAGTTAGTATTTGTTCAATACCACGGTTTGATACAGCAATAGTTTGATTGCGTACCTTAACTAAAATAGCGTGAACAGAAATAAGTGTTACCGGAAGTTTAAGCTCAACTGTGCAACCTTTATCTTTTTCTGATGTAAGATTGATAGTGCCTTTCATAGATGAAATTTGGTTATACACAGCATCCATACCGATACCACGACCAGAAACCTGGGTTGTGGCGTCACGTGTAGTAAAACCAGCGATCCAGATTAAACGAATTAAATCTTCATCAGAAACATCATCATCTGCTTTAATAATTTGTTTTTTAATTGCGGTTTTACGAATAGCATTAAAGTCCAGTCCGGAACCATCATCTACACAACGAACTACTATGTGGTCACCTTCTCTATAAAAGGACAAGTCAATTGTTCCGCTGGCATTTTTACCTATGCTGAATCGCCTGGATTCATCTTCAATACCATGATCTACCGAATTACGTAATATATGCATCAACGGATCAATCAAATCATCAAGAACATCACTATCCATTAAGGTTTCTGTACCTTTAACGTTGAGTGTTACTTTTTTAGATGTTGTTCGAGCAGTTTGGCGAACACTACGTTGTAATCTGGGTACAATATTTTGTACCGGAATCATTCGTGTTTGCATGACGATATTCTGGTTTTCTTTGTGTAAACGACCTTGATCTACGAGCAAGGTATCAAGAATATTAAGTTCGTCTTCTATATTATGGGTTAATTCTTTTGAGTCGGTTGCGGCTTCTACAAGTCGATGTGTAATTGTATGTAGTTCGTTATATTGTTCGAGTTCAAGAGAATCAAAAACATCATTATGTTTTGAGTCGGTTTTCTTTGCACTTAAACCCTGAACATCGACAACTTGTTCAAGATCAAAAACAAGCTGTTGATAAAGTATGTTTTGCTCATGTACAAGTTGAGTTTGTTCGGTTGCTTTACGTAATCTTTCTTGTAATTGCCCGCCTAAAATTATTGATTCGCCAGCAATACGTAATAACTCATCCATTAGAGGAGCAGGTACACGTAACATTGTAGGTGTTACAATATCGTTAAGATGACTCGTATCTGATTCTTTGTCATTATCATCAGAATTATTACTACTCAGTTGTATCTGTGCATCATCTTCAGGGATACCTTCTTGATCAATCAAGTTGGCCCAGTCGAGAATTTGTTGTAGAACGCTTTGAGCCTGTTCCGGTTCTTCTCCCATACCAAGTAAAGCTTCACTCATCATTTCAAGAACATCAGCGGCATTCATTAAAATATCAGCCAGGCTTTTGCTTGGTAAACGTTGAAGGTTAGTAAAGGCATTGAATATATCTTCAATATGATGAGTTAGTGTTGCAATACCAACAATACCTACCGTATTTGCGGCACCTTTTAAAGTATGCGCAATACGTTGCGCTTTTTCTACATCATGTAAACTCGCATTCCCCTCAACAATTTGCGAAATGGCTTGTGTAAATTCGGCCGTTTGAATAGGGAGCTCTTGTAATAAGGTGTTAAGTAAATCCTGGTTAACATCTTCTGGTAGTTTTAGCGAAATATCCTCAAGTGTTGCCTGAGTTGCACGTATTTCAATATCATCTTCAATTAACAGACGCGGAGAGAGGAGTTCTTTAGCTAATGAAGCTTGTTCATAGCTAATCGCAACAGGCCATGTAGATGTATAAAATGGAGATATCAGCTTGTTAATTAGTTCAGAATCATCCATATCACTTAAATAACTTAGAGTTATTGTGGGGAACTGTTTTAAATAATTAACAACTTCTTCGTTTAGATTTGTTTTCTCACTGGAATCAGTAAATTGATTTAAGTTTTCAACTAAATAGACCAGGGCCTTATTTAAACCGGCTAGTCCAATGGATTCTGTAGCAAGTGAGAAGCGTTCTACCATTAACTTAAATTTGGATAATTCCTCAATATTTTCTTCTGTTAATTCAGTATTCGCTTTAATATCTTTAATAGCATCATCTAAAGAGGGCAGTTCTAATTGAAATTCATCTCGTATAAGTTGAATAAGTTCATGACCAAGAAAGTAATCTTCCTCTGAAACAGAAATTTCTTCCAGCCCTTCAGTATTTTCCATTTCATAAACGAGTTCATCTTCCTTAACGACATTGTCTGTAACCGAATTTTGGCTAAGACTTTCTTCGTAGTTCTCATCAGGTCCAACGTCAGGTGCGGTAACTTCTATATCTTCGGGGATTAGCATAAATCTTAATGTCATCATTTCTTCTTTTGACATAAATTCAGACCAGGGAATTTCGCTTAAATAATTAACAAGATTATCGACAACATCCTGATCTGTAGGATAGCTAAGGTAGGCAATTAAATGTGATGTCCATTCTTCAATTATTATTTGTTCATCTTCAGTTAATGTCTGTTCACGTTTAGCCAGGTTACGTAAGCCTGCTTGAAAAATCATACAGACGTCCATCAAACCTAATAAACCTGCCGTAGCAATCGACATACCAAGCAGCTCAATACGATCGGCACAGAGATTAAATGCGTGATTTAATCCAAAATCATCATCAGCCTCGGTTGAGGAAAGATCAGAAATTAATCCCGTCATCGCTTCCAGAATTTCTTCCTGTACAGATTCAAATAATGCACCATCAAAAGGATTGGTAGTCATCTCATCCTGATGTTCTGCTTCAGAAGATATACCGTTATCTGCATTTTCAACTGTAGCAGTGTAAGAATCAGAAGAGGGGCTAGTTGCTGTTACCGGCTCAGATGTTGCGGTAGTTTCAGATGAAATGTCTACTTTTTGATCTGTAAACGCTTTTCTTAGTTCTATAAATTCACCCGCTTCCGCATGATAGTTCCAGATTGGATCTTCAAGAAAGTTTAACAAAAGTTGAATATTGTGATTGTCTTCAGGAGCTGCGATATAGGCTAGAATTAAAGTTGGCCACACTTCAAATTGTTGTAATTGAATCTCCGTTATTTTGTTATTGTCTTTCTTTAAACCATCTAAAATCTGATGAAATATGATGCACGACTCACGCAACGCTACAAAGTTAGATTTTCCTACTCGAAAACCAATACGCGTAACTCGTTTGATATAACTTTCAATATATTTATGGACAGCACCTAAGTCATCATTTTCATGAAAAAGAGAAATAGTGTCATATAGCTCAACAACAATATTGGAGATTTCTTCTTCAATTGCATCAGCATTTTCAGTGTTCTGTATCATATTTAAAATTTACGACACTTTTTGTTGTGTAGTAGTAGACATAACGATTTCAGGAAGACTTTCACTTACTGGCTTAGGTTTAATCTCGGCTTTTACAATTTCTGCTTGTGCAACTCCTGGAAGTTTAAATACTTGTACTGCTTTCAACAGACCTTTTGCATATTCAACCAGACGTTTTGTTTGAATAGTTTGTTTCTGTAATTGCTCACTTGTTTCTTTATTAGAATCAAGAATTTGATTTGCATGGGTTTGTAATGTTTTAGTGATAATTAACTGATCAGCTGAGCTTGAAGCTATTTGTTTTACTGATGCTACAAGATCCTCAGTACTGTTTTGGGTTTGACGCATTTGTTCACCTGCTTTTTCAGAAAGTGAACTTCCTTCTACCACCTGGGTGATAACGTTATTCATTGTGTCTACCGTATCAACCGTTTCGACCTGGATATTTGAAACTAATGTAGATATTTGTGAAGTAGCATCACGTGCATTTTCTGCAAGTCGTTGTACTTCGTCTGCAACTACTGCAAAACCCCGACCAGCTTCACCTGCTGATGCAGCATGCATACTGGCATTAAGTGCCAATATATGTGTTCTTTCAGAAATACTGTTAATCAGATTTACTGCGCGACTGATTTCTTGTGAACGTTCACCAAGACGTTTAATACGTTTTTCAGCTTTATGAATCGTTTCCCGAATGTTATTCATTCCTTCGCTTGATCTATTTACCGTTTTCATTGCCGTGGTAGTGGTTCTAATAGCATTTTCAGCTTCCAGGTTACAAGATTTAGCCAGGTCAGCGATATGTTCCATCGCATGAACAGCGGAAGTAAGTTCTTTAGTTGTATTTGTAACGGCTTTTTGTTCTTTATCAGCAACATTGATTACGGAGTCTGATTGATTTTTTACCAGGTTTGCCGCACGAGCTACTTCCTCTGAAATTACCCGAACACCTTTAAGTACTTTCGATGTTTCAGCAGTAAACAAATTCAAAGCATCTGCTACTGGTCCTGTTACATCTTCGGTAACAGGTACTTTCATGGTTAAATCTCTTTGGCTAAGCTTGGATACTGCTTGAAGAAGTACAATTACAGAGTCATTTAATTCTTCATTATTTTTTTCAGCCTCTACAAGAGTAGTCACTTTCTCCGCTAAAAGCCGATCGAAAGCAGAACCTAATTCAGCCAGCTCATCTCTACCAGACATTTTTGTTCGTGCATAATAGTCTCCATCTGCAACCTTTTTAACCGTAGTAGAGATGTTTTGAATTGGTAATGAAATAGAACGGAAAATTACATAGCCCAGAAGGCTCGCAACAATCAAACCAACCACCATGATGGCGGCACTAGCGTTAAAGAATAATTTGTTTGTTGTAATTGACTCGTCAAATAATGCTTCTGATATAAGTTGATATTCATTAACACGTTCATTAAGTTCAGTAATAAACGGGAGTATGATTTTAGGAGCGCGATTTTCAAGAAATATATTTAGACCATCAACATCTTGCAGTAGAAATAGCGCGTCAATTTCATTAAATGCAGAAAGTATGTTGCGGTATTCATTACCTAATGAGGCTTCAATTTCTTTCTTTTGTGCAGCTGTTTTGTCTTCCTTATATTCATCCCAGTTATTTATGAATATGTTTTTTGCTGCTAATAAATTATCTGAACCTTGCTGCCATTCAATTTTGCCATTTGCTACCCGAGACACCATGTCTAACAAGTCAGCACGAACGGTACCGTTTAATTGATTTAAGGTTACCTGTTCAATAACGTTTTTATTTAAGGATTCAGTGGTGTCTTTTGCAAAGTTCAAACCTATTACAGCAGTTGCACCAATAACGGCAAGTACAATGGTTTGTACAGCAATAAGTAATACGAGCCTTGAACCAATTCTCATCTTATTAAGCATTTCAATGTAACCTCATATAATTTCTTAAAAATAGAACTTTAAGTGTTCTCTTTTCCTGCTAATCTTTTAAATAATTTCTGTGGATCAAACTCAATCCAGTCAAAGCCATTCTGCCTGAATCCGGCACTAATAAATTCAAGAAGGTCATCTGAATAGTTAGTTGTACTGGTCTTACTATCATTAATTTCCAGCGAAGATGGTAAATTACTGATCATGACGGCTATTGCATTTTCATTATCTGATTTATCAAGTACCAGAATATTTATAAACCTTTCCTTGTTACCATTTTTTAAATATTTTCCAATATTCATTACTGGAATAATATTACCTCGAATATTAAGTAAGCCTTCAATCCAGGATGGCGCATTTGGCAAACTAAATATCCTGGGGTTTTGAATAACTTCACAAACAGTACCTTCCGGGACAAGAAAATTCATATCTGAAATTTGATAACCGTATCGAGTATAAGCACGCTCAGTATTTTCATCCGGGAAAATAATTTCGTCAGATGAAAACATTGGCGCAGCATTACTGGACAGGTCATCATTCTTTTCTTTGTCTGTACTTTCAATATTTTCCATATCTGAAGTTACATTTTTTGCAAAGGCTTCCATTATTCTACCTAATATAAAATCTATACTTAATTAAAAGACTTTAACTGGCTGATGATTTTATCTGCCGTATAAGGTTTTGTGACATATCCTTTTCCACCCTGCATTTGGGCCCAAAGCTTGTCTGCTTTTTGACTTTTACTACTTACAAACACAATTGGGATATCACGTGTACTTGGATCGTTGTTTAATTTTCTGGTTGCTTCATACCCATCCATGTCAGGCATAATGATATCCATGAAAATAATATCAGGTTTCTCGCTTTTTGCTAATGCAACCGCTTCAAGGCCACTTGAAGCACTTAGTACTATACATCCGGCATCTCCAACAATACTTTTGATGTTTGTAAGTTCTGTATCAGAATCGTCGACAACCAATACCTTGTTTATAGCCATAATATTTCTCCTTGTGTATTCTAACTTTAAGCTTCAATTGCTGTGTTTGTAGTTTTCAGTGGTATAAAATTTTTTACTGCATTTTGAAAGGTTACTCTACCTACAGGTTTTATAAGGTAGTCATCGCAACCTGCAAGTGACCCTTTAATTTTGTCGGCTTGAGTCGCTTTTCCTGTTAGCATAATTGCTATTGTTTCTTTAGTTTTTGCTTTAATGAATTTACAGATTTGAAATCCATCTTTGTCAGGTAATACAACATCTAAAAGTGCTAAGTCATATGTGTTTTTTTCTAATAAGGAAAAAGCAGATTCAGCAGAGTCGGCGTAGTCAACAACGACATCAAATAAATCAAGTTCAAGTTCAAGTTGTTTTCTGACTGATTGACTGTCATCTACAACTAAGACATGAAGATTGCCCGATTTAGTGTTTGGAACATTATTTTCATTTTTAATTAACGTTAATTCAATATTAGCCGACTGGACTGGCTCTTCTTTGTTAGCCGGGTTTTCTAAAATTTCATCATGAACAATAGCTAACTCAGATGCTTCTTCTTCTGTAATATTAAAGTTTTTTGGATTTTCTGCTTCATTTGTTTTTGCAGCTGGAACTTCATTTTCTGATGGTTCAAAATTCTCAACTAATTTATCCAATGTGTGTAAAACACGAGTTGCAATTAAAGGTCTGGCGATTGTATTGTCAGCATCATTTTTTGTATCTGAAACCCACACGTTTATATGATCTGTTTCTATAATATCTGTTGCATCTTTATTCTTTATATCGTTGATATAAATATCGGCATTTTTGTTATTAGTGATTAGAGTATAGGCATTTGTTCTATCTTTAGTTCTCTCTGAAACAGAACAAATTAATTTGAATATTATGCTTTCATGGCCAAGTAAACCATCAAGAGAAATCGTATATTTTTTCAAAGTCATTTTGTTTTGTTAACTCTCGTTTAATAAACGTTCACTAATATTGATATGTATTAATGTGTTGTTTGTATCTATGCTTTTGTTGCAGTCCTAGTATCGACCGTTTAAATAATTAAGCGATGTTTCTAAAATGAAAATGTGACTAGCCTCACAAAAATACACCGCTAAAAACTGTTCTTATACGTCTCAATTTGAATTGAGATTTAAATCAACATAGTTTCATAATATATTGTTTATGTTACAAAATGTGACATGATTTATTGTTTGTTTTTATGGCGTAAATTAAGTGTGGGTATCGAATGAAGGTTAAATTAAGATCTATATTCGTCTATATATTTTGAGAGCATAAAAAAATGAAGCTTAATAATGATAATGTTGATAAAATCAAAATACGTTACCAAACTGTTTTATTTATAGAATCTGAGAGGTTTTATTATGCCGTATACAACAGAATTAATGGATGAACTTAGTGTTTTAATGCTTTTTGATGTTTCAAACAATCAGGAAGGCATAAAAGTACATAAAACTGCTGAGGGAAGCACTATAGCCGCGACTAAACGACTGCATGAAAAAGGATTAGTGACTCAAGATGATGGTGGCTATCTTACAGATCTTGGTTTAGAAGCGTCTGAACACGCTCAAGCATTATTGATGATTTTAACAACGGATTAATATCAAGTATCTTTCTCTTGAAAAAATGATGTGGGGAATTAACTTTAATCGAACAGCATCATAAACCACTTACAGTGGGCTGGACTTTTCTTTAATTATCTATTCAGGATATTTTAGCGATGCTATTTTTATAGCTCAAAAATCATGTATCAATGCAATTTTGTTGATTTATGTCATGGTATTCGATTGATTCTGAGTATCTAATATAACATTAACAGAAAAGGGAGATGAGATATGAAACACATGATGATTGTTGTAGCCGATAGTACCCGAGCACGTATATTTACCGTTGACTCTACTCAGTCGCCATTAAATGAAATTGAGACCATGGCGCATCCAGAAGGGCGAGTACATGAGCAAAATTTAGTAAGTGATTTACCCGGGAAAAGCGCCGGAAAAGGTGGTGGCGGAGACCATGCTTATCAGGAAAAAATTGAACCCAAAAGGGAAGAAATGATCGAGTTCGCAAAACGTATCGCCGATTATTTAGATGTAACACGTAAGGCTGCTAATCTGAACAAATTGGTCATTATTGCTGCTCCCGCATTTCTAGGTGAATTAAGGAACCATCTATCTTCTGAAACGAGTGAAAAAATAGTCTTTGAACTGGATAAAAATCTTGCACATCATAGTGAGGAAGATATTCGCAGTCATTTATCTAAATTCCTTTCACAATAAATAATAATTACTATGTCTCAAGACAAAACAGTCACTATTGATGGTAATCAGGCTGCGGCTACTGTTGCTCATTTGACGAATGAAGTTATTGCAATTTATCCAATCACCCCGGCTTCCCCCATGGGGGAGTGGGCGGACGAATGGTCATCACGTCAACAGCCTAATCTTTGGGGCACTGTTCCCGATATTATTGAAATGCAAAGTGAAGCTGGTGCCGCTGGAACCATTCATGGTGCTTTGCAAACAGGTTCACTAGCAACAACTTTCACCGCATCACAGGGGTTATTATTAATGATCCCGAATATGTTTAAAATTGCAGGTGAATTAACCCCTGCTGTTTTTCATGTGGCCGCGCGTTCTGTAGCAGCACAGGCTCTTTCTATTTTTGGTGATCACAGTGATGTGATGGCGGTACGTTCAACTGGCTTTGCTTTACTCGCTTCAAACTCACCACAAGAAGCAATGGATTTTTCCTTAATTGCACAGGCTGCAACACTGGAATCCAGAATACCTATTGTACATTTCTTTGATGGTTTTAGAACGTCACATGAAGTAGCTAAAGTGAAATCCATCGATGTCAGTATTATGAAGCAACTTATTAATCAGGAATTTGTTACTGCGCATCGATTGCGTGCCTTATCTCCAGCCCATCCTGTATTACGCGGTAGTTCACAAAATCCGGATGTTTTTTTTCAGGCAAGAGAGTCTGTTAATTCTTATTACATGGCAATGCCTGGCATTGTACAGAAAGTAATGGATGAGTTTGCAACACTGACCGGACGATATTACAAACTTTTCGACTATGTCGGTGCAGATGATGCTGAACGTATAATTATCCTGATGGGGTCGGGGGCAGAGACTGCACATGAAACGGTTGATTATTTAATCTCACAGGGTGAAAAAGTCGGCCTGATTAAAGTTCGTTTATTCAGGCCATTAAATAGTGCCGCTTTGATTGATGCTATCCCCACTACGGTGAACAAAATTGCTGTACTTGATCGCACTAAAGAACCAGGTTCGGATGGTGAACCGCTTTATAAAGATGTAATCACAATACTTGCACAACATCACTTTAGTGGAAAAAGTGGCAGAGAAAAAAGTAAATTTTCATCAATGCCAAAAGTGATTGGTGGTCGATACGGACTATCATCCAAAGAATTTACACCTGCAATGATAAAATCTATCTTTGATGAACTGGGTAAAGAAAAATCTAAAAATCACTTTACTATCGGTATCAATGATGATGTCACACATACAAGTTTGGAGTATGATACAGACTTTATGGTTGAAGACAGTGATACTTATGAGGCCATCTTCTTTGGTCTTGGATCAGACGGTACAGTGGGTGCAAATAAAAACACTATTAAGATCATTGGTTCACAGACGGACAATTATGCTCAAGGGTATTTTGTATATGACTCTAAAAAAGCAGGAGGATTGACAGTATCTCACCTAAGATTTGGAGAAGATCCGATTAGATCTCCATATTTCATTAATCGCGCTAATTTTGTTGCCTGTCATCAATTTGAATTCTTAGAGACCCAAGACGTATTTAGACATATTGAACCAAGAGGCACGTTTTTACTGAATGTGCCATATTCGACTGAAGAAACTTGGGACAAACTACCTTTAAAAATACAAGAACAGATTATTGAAAAGGAGCTTAAAGTATATGTAAT
>JAUVEN010000018.1 GCA_030594815.1 Gammaproteobacteria bacterium | reverse complement strand
AATGCAAAGTTCACCCCCTAAATCAAAAAGGTGATGTTGAACTTTATTTAAACACGTTGAAAGCTCTTCGGGAACCTCATGTGCGAGTATCATGCCTATGATGCTATTAAGTTCATCAACAGTACCAAATGCTTCAACGCGGATATGATCTTTAGCAACACGAGTACCATCCCCTAAGCCTGTGTCGCCTTTATCACCAGTACGGGTATAAATTTTTGATAAACGGTTTCCCATAATGAGTTCCTATATTAACCTTCAATAAGTTTGTAAATAACAGGAAATTCCAAATCAATATCAAAAGGTAACCATGATGAAATTTCGGGTAATTGTTCTACTTTTGACAATGAATTAATAGCTGCTTGATCAAGAACATCATACCCCGAGCTACTATTAAGTTGAATATTTTTAATTTCCCCGTTAGATGTAACTCGTAGTGATAATAAAACCTTACCCTGCCAGCTTTGTTTGATTGCTAATCTTGGGTATGTAAAGTATTGATTTAATTCTTTATATAATATTGAAGCTACACGTGCTTTTGATGTTGAAGAATTTTTGTCGATAGAAGCAGTTTCAATTGGAGTAGATTTTTCCCTGTTTTTGTTCTTCGACGGTATTTTTATATTTGCTATGTCTTTTTCTATTGTCGTAATACCTTTTTTAACTGCCTCAGGTTTTATAGCTTTAGAGAAATGTTTGTTTTTAATTTGAACGACCATCACACTCCCGCTATAACCGGGAAGTGTAATGTCACTTGTATTTGAAATAATCACTAACCCGGCATGAATACCCGCTGACGCGAGAATAAATAACAAAATTGGTGATGAGACATTCATAAGCGAAAATTAAAAACCTTGATATGAAATTGAAACAAATCCACTAAGCCCCGGGCTATTATAATTGTCAGTAGTTTCATATTCTTTATCTAAAATATTGTCTATTTTCCATTTGATAGAAGTTTTTTTAGAAATAGCATAGCTTGCTCTTAAGTTTATAATTCCATAGCCATTTATTTTATCAGTATTTGTTGCGTCATTATAACGATGTCCTTGTCCTATAAAGCTAATCCCTGTTGACCATTTACCCGCTTTTTTATCCATATCGATTCGAAGTGATTGCTGACTTCTTTTCACCAAAATTTTATTAGTCGCTTTATCCCGAGGATCCAGCAGAGAAATTTCAGCCTTAGTCTGCCATCCGGCAATTTTTGTATTTAAACGAAGTTCTATACCTTTTATTTCTGCTTTATCGATATTTGACGGAGGCCAGTCAGCAATAAGATTATCAATGGTTGTATTATATAAACTTACACTTGCGTTACCCCATGAGTGTACTTTACGAACTTCAATTTCGGCTGTTTTAGATTTTTCTGGAACAAGTGTTGGATCGCCGCCACCGAAACCTGTATCAGGCCAGTATAAATCATTAAAAGTTGGAGCTTTAAAAGCGGTTCCATAGGAAGTAATAAGTTTAATTTTATTTGGAAAATTATAGCCCCACGCAATATTACCTGTCGTGTGCTTCCCAAAAGCTTCATTATCATCCACGCGAAGAGCAGCGATAATATCGTTTTTATCTCCTAACCATTGTTGTTGAATATAGTAGCCAGTGTTATATCGTGAAGTTTTATCATATGTTGTCGTTGAGCTATTAACGACATCGTTTTGGTAATCTATTCCTGCAGTTAAGATTGATGAGTTGCCGATGGTAATATTATTTTGCCATGAGTACATGTCTCGCTCAGTAGTAAATACGCCATCATCTATATCGTTTTTAAAGTTTTCACTTCTATCCAGGCCTTGTCCCACTTTAAAAATTAATTGCCAATTCTTTAGCGGAGATGCTGCGTAACTAATTCCTGCCGTTTCTTGAGTGAAATCTGCATCAAATGCATCTGTAGAATTAAATTCATTATCATATTCACTATTACCGGAAGCATGAAATAAATTTAGAGATATGTATGACGTTGCTGACAAGTTATGTTTAATATTTGCGCTAAACGAGGTGTTATTATAACCATCGTCATCAGGATTATTTGATTTTATAGCATTGATACCATCGGTATTTAAATAGCTTGTATTTATTGAATAAGCTGTTTTATTACTTTTACCTGATATTCCTGCACTTGCTTTAGTTGTATTGTTACTACCATAGCCAAGTTCAGCATTTAATGATGGTTCACCTTTTCCTTCTTTAGTAAATATTTGAATAATTCCACCGATAGCATTTGAACCATAAAGGGAAGAGCGTGGCCCACGTACAATTTCAATTCGTTCAATCTGATTTACTGGAATGTGTTGAAAAGCAATACTTCCGAGAGTTGCTGATCCAATTTTTATACCGTCAATCATAACAAGTACATGTTTTGAAGACGTGCCACGCATAAATATACTTGTAGTTTTACCCAGGCCACCATTATTAGTGAGATCTATACCACTAACAGATGTAAGTAATGTAACTAGGTCATCAGCTTGTTGTTGTTCTATTTGCTCTTTAGTAATTACTGTAACGGATGCTAATGAATCATCCACAGTTTGCGCGGTACGCGTTGCGGTAACGATAATAGGAGATTTTTCTTCAGCAAATGCTGGAAGAGTAAAACTGGTTGCCAGAGCGAGCAGAAAAACGTGTCTGGTTTTTTTCATTTGTATTTCCTCGAGTAAACGCACACCCACGCGCGTAATAATTAAGTATTCGATAGAGGAAAATTGGGGTCGGGAAATAAGTAATCCGCCCGCCATCGCCCTCCGCGATACACTACGATCACATCAGGCCGGTCTCCGGGCTCTCGAGTCATAAGCAAGCTAAGTTGTTTATGGAGTGAATCGCCTTCCCATGTCATATGACACAGTGGCAGGGATGATTCACTTAAACTCGACTACCGTTGCGGGGGCAGCGTCGGAATTGATTTCGTTTTTGAGGCGATTTCGCACCGACTTCTCGTTTCACTTTACCAACATGGTAGTTGGCTCAGCACCTGAAGCAGTAAAAGTGGCGCAACTTTAGCGATCTTGTGGGGGAGTGTCAAATTAGTTTTAGCCTGGAAAAAAGTGTTTATTCTAAATATATAAAGTAATTCAAATACTTAGATAGATGTCTTAATTTTGAGTGTTTGGGCAGCCTTAAGTGCTAGTAGGTAGATTTGTCCGAATGAATTCGGACCTACAAGTGGTCGTTTTGATTTTTGTAGGTCAGACTTCAGTCTGACGCGGAGTCTAATTGAAGTACAAATTCTTTAATTTGCAATGAACCAGCGTTGGTTGTTGTGCATTATTTCCTGAAGGGGATACAGATAGAGTTCGGCTAGATTTTTTTCAGATAATACGTCTGTAGTAGTGCCTTGCAGAACTTTTCCATCACCATAAATTAACAACGCATGATCACAATATCGTGCAGCAAGATTAACATCGTGTAAAACAAACATATTGGCAATGTTGTCGTCGTTTTTTGTTAATATTTTCATGACTTCATGCTGATGGTGAATATCAAGATGATTGACCGGTTCATCAAGAAGACGAATTTTTGTTTGCTGAACTAACAACGTTGCAAGTGCAACACGCTGACGTTCACCACCCGATAATGTAAGGATCGAACGCTGAGAAAAATGTTCAAGGCCAACTAACTTTAAAGTATCAATCACTAACTGTTCATCACTCTCCGTTTCCCACTGCCAGCTTTTAAGATGAGGATGTCGACCAATTAATACGGCTTCTAAAACGGTTCCCGGAAAATGATCCTCCTGGTGCTGTAATAATAAGCCGAGTTGTTGTGCAACTTCACGGCGAGGTAAAGTGTTTAAATTAATAGTACCAATATTTATATCGCCAGATTGAGGAAGCAATAATCCAGCAAGGGAATGAAGTAACGTTGTTTTACCGCAGCCATTCATACCTAATATTGCCCAGTTTTCTCTGGTCTTGATCGACAGTGTTAGATTCTCACATACTTGCGTGTCTGCAATTTTAACGGTTAAGTTGTTACAACTTATCAGGCTCATTGTTTTGCATCCCGCTGTAATAAAAACAGGAACAAGGGAATACCAATGAGTGCTGTAATAATTCCGACGGGTAATTGTTGTGGTGCAATCAGTGTACGTGCCGCAGTATCGGCAACTAAGACCAATATGCCACCACCTAATGTTGCCGCGGGCAGTAAGAAACGATGATCGGTTAAACCTGTTAAGCGAATTAAATGTGGCACGATGAAACCAACAAAACCAATACTGCCTGCCTGAACAACTGCCGCTGCGGTGAGTAATGAAGCAAGAATATAAATTTTTATATGTAACTGTTTAAGGTTAACGCCTAAGGTTGCGGCGAGTTTGTCGCCACGAATCAAAACATTAAGTTGAGATGACAACAACATGCTAAATATCAAGCCGATAATTAATGCGCTAAAGGCAAAAGAAACAGAATAGCTATAACTAAGATCACCCATCAACCAAAATAACATGCCATGTAAGTTGTTGGCGGGCGACAAGGTTAAAATTAAGCTGATCGCTGCGCCCCAGCCTGCTGCAATCACAACACCCGTCAATAATAGTCGAGTAGGTGTCCAGTTTCCCTTTTGATGGGCAATAACAAAAACTAAAAACATTGCGATTAATGCACCAATAAATGCCAGTCCGGTTAATCCAAAAGCACTGGTTAAGCCTAATAACATACCAATGAGTACAGCAGTTGCCGCGCCACCTGATACGCCTAAAATATACGGGTCAGCCAATGGATTGCGAACAAGCACCTGCATTAAAGCTCCGGCTTGGGCAAGCAATGCTCCTGTTGCAAATGCGGCTAATGTTCTGGGCAAGCGAAGCTCGGTAACAATGAGTGATGCGCCCTGTGCTCCGGGATCGATTATTGTCATCCATACTGTTTTTAAAGGAATCGATACGCTGCCTACCATTAGAGAACCGGTTATGAGTAATATACTCATAACAGATAAGAAAATAATAAATGAGAGAGGGCGCATAAATTTGTCGTTTAAAAGCCAGAAATTGAAATAAAGTCGGATTAAACCACCAATGTGTGTCTATTACAAAGCTCTTAGTCCCTTTTGATGAGAGGGATTTAGTGATAAAACAGGGATGAACACTAAATAAATTTGAAGATAGTCCGATAGTTATACCGATGAGCGACCAATCCGTAACAGAGTTATTAGAGCATTTAAGAGAAGGTTTTCTCGATGATATGCCTGAGCGCATTATTAAAATCGAAGATGAAGTAATGTCTTCACGCGATGCTGGTTCATATGATGAATTATTCCGCATGGTACACAGTTTAAAGGGGAGTGCAGGTAGCTATAATTTTCATGAGATAACGAGAATTGCTCATGGTATGGAAGATGCCATGTTGGCGCTGATGGAAAAGAAAAAGTTCAATGAACCTTCGACCCTCGATATTCTGCTTAAATTTATTGATGTTTTAAGAGATACAACAGAATCTCTCCTTGTTACAAAAAAAATTCCTCTCGATATTAGTGAACGGCTTGAGGTATTACGAGGACAGGTTTTCACAGAGGGGCTTAATGTTCTTGTTATTGAACCATCAAAGCTATATGCCAGTGTGGTCGAATATAGCCTGGAAGGAATGTCCATCAACTTCACCTTTACACAAGACGGGTTACAGGGACTCGATTATTTATTAAATCATAAATATGACCTTCTCATTACTTCTCTTGAAAGCACACGTTTGAACGGTGATGCTTTAGTGGCCGCACTGCGTTTAGTTCACAATTTCAACAAACATATCAAAACAATACTCATAACATCTCGTGACATTGATAAAATTGCTAATAAAGATGATTTTGATGCAATATTAGACAGAAAAAGCATCAAAGATGGTGATTTAACGGAAATTGTCAAAGAAATGATGGGTGTGACGTAGCACTATTTCTAACTCAACAGAGTTATAGGCATTTTCCTTTTTTTGTTGTTAGAAAGTTAGTCTTCACTATCACTAGAAACAGCTAGCGATAGTATTGTTTAATAATAGTTTAGCAAATACAGTGACTTACAGTGCTTTATTTAACTAAAATATTAACTTTTTGTTAAATATAGTCTAAACTGTGAGATACGGCACATAAATATACTCAATTTATTGGGCAGGTGCGGCCGATGTTATCTAGGCTAGAATGTGATTCGTTTTAATGAGGTCCGCTCTGCGATACGAAATTGAGCCCCATCAGACCCATGGATAGGTAGTAGGCGTTATGCAGAAAATACTTGTGATCAACTCAAAAGGTGGCTGTGGCAAAACCACATTGGCGACTAATCTCGCCAGCTATTTTGCGACACAAGACTTATCGACTGCATTATTGGATTTTGATCCTCAAGGTTCAAGTATCCGCTGGCTAAGTCAGCGCGCAAAATCGGGCAAACCCATCTACGGCGTGCACGTAGCAAGCCGAAAGAATAATACCGGCCTTACTCGCTCTTTTCAGATGCGGGTACCTCCTGAAACTGAACGAATGATTATTGACGCGCCCGCAGGTATTACAGGAAATGAGTTAAGAGATCTTATTCGTCTGGTCGATACTATCATTGTACCTGTTTTACCTTCTTCAATTGATATACATGCAGTGACGCGTTTTATTGAAGAATTGCTGGTTATGGGAAAAGTTCGTCAAATGGGACTTAATGTTGCGGTTGTTGCTAACAGGGCTAAGAAAAACACGCTTACCTATAAATCTTTAGAGCGATTCTTAAAAACATTAAAGCTTCCTTTCATTGCTACTTTACGTGATACGCAAAATTATGTGCATGCTGCTGAACGCGGTATAGGTATCCATGAAATGTGGGATAAACGTACTGAAAGTGATAAAGCACAATGGCGTCCTCTTGTTCGTTGGCTGGAAGATGTAGATCTCATTAAAACAAAGCAAAAAATCGCGCATTAAGGGGCTGTTGAGCTTTCATCTATTGTCTGATTTTGGCTAATTTTAGTCCTGCCTGCGTTATTTTTTACTATCAATGGAGTGCATTGATACGTACAAAATGCCTTGAAAGAACTAAACAATCTCAAAATCAGCCTAACATCTGAAAACTCAATAGCCCCTGGTACTTACCCGTAATTTTCACCTCCTCCACTAAGTTCTACCTGGTTATTTCCTCGTGTCCGCAAATAATATGCCTGTTTTTACTGCATGTATTATGTGCTCGGGAAGCTTTAATTAATTCCCGATTAGGTTAAAGGTTACTTGTACAAGGACGATAAATAGACTGTAAAGCTAAGGCTTTAGGGGATTTTTATATGAGATGGATAAATTATTGTTGGGTCTAAAAATAAGAAAAATATGAACAATAAATCAACGTTTAAGTTTAGTCTGTTTTTTATTTTGCCTGTATTGGCAGGATTGGTTTTAATAGGGCTCACAGTTTTAGCTGTGGAATCAGTCTGGATTAATGCGGGTATTATAATTGTTATTTCTGTGCTTTTGGGTTTAAAACTTGAACTGTTACGTGCGAAAGAAGCCTCAGATGACGTTGCGGTAGAGATTGAAAAAAGTGTTGTAACAGATACGAGTGTGACCATTGCTTCAATGCAAAATTTATCTGAGGTTATTTCCCAGGTAATTGAAATTTCAAACCGTCAAATAGAAAATTCACGACTTCAAACTGAAGAAGCGATAACGACTATGTCGACACGCTTTAGCTCTTTAGTGGGGCGGTTAAATAGTGCACTCGAAGCTGCAACGCTTTCTAATGCTTCAGTCCCCGCTGAAGATGGTAGTGAGTCAACATTATTAGATAACGTATTTATGAATAGTCGAGGACAATTATCTAAGGTCATAACCAATCTCGCGGCTGCTCTAGTGAACAGAAAAGCATCCTTTGAACATCTAAAAGAACTGGCAGATGATACCGCCATATTAAAAAGTATGGCTGAGGGTGTAGAAAAAATTGCATCACAAACAAACTTACTGGCTTTAAATGCTGCTATTGAAGCGGCACGAGCAGGTGAGGTTGGACGTGGGTTTGCTGTCGTGGCTGACGAGGTCCGTTCGTTGTCTATCCAGTCGGGTGAAACCGGCCGACAAATTACTGAAACAATAAATCATTTTACTTCTTCAGTTGAGAATACACTGAACGAGGCAACCATTGCGATGGAAAAAGACTTATTGTTAGAAGAAGAAGGTTCATCAACCATAAAAACAGTACTTGAAAGTCTTGAATGGATGACTAAAGGTATGTCTGAGTCATCTGAAATACTTAAGAATGAAAGTTTAGAAATTGTTTCTGAAGTAAATGAAATTATTATGTCATTACAATTTCAGGATAGAACAAGCCAAATACTAGTACATGTTGTTGATGGCTTAAATGAATTGCCAAAAGTAATTAATGAACAAATGCAAAGGGTAGAAAATGGTGAAATTTCAGAACTAAATACTGACGAGATATTAAATTCATTAAAATTAAATTACACCACAGCCGAAGAAGTATCGTTGCATAATGGTGATAATGTAACGGCCCAATCTGATAATGACATTGAGTTGTTCTAGAATTATCTTGCTACCGTATTTAATCCCGTAAACTAATAATATCCCAGCCTTTCATTTCTGCGTGTGTTCGAAGAGTATTATCGGGATCGACAGCAATTGGTCTTTTGACTATTTCTAACAAAGGTAAATCATTATGCGAGTCGCTATAAAAATAACTGTCTGCGAGATTGCCTCCCGTTTCTTTTAACCATGTCGCTAGACGTTCCACTTTTCCTTCTCTAAAGCAAGGTATGCCGGATACCTTACCGCTATAACGATTATCAATAATTTCAGGTTCAGTCGCCAGAATATTGGGTATGCATAACTCTTCAGCTATAGGTGCAGTAATAAAAAGGTTGGTTGCAGTTATAATCAAAAGAGTGTCATTTTGATCAGTATGTTGCTGAATTAATGAGCGGCTCCTGGTTGTTATTACGGGGCGAATACATTCATTCATAAATTTGTTATGGAGCTGGTTAAGTTCATCCATTTCCATTTGACTTAGTGGAGCAAGGCTAAACTCTAAAAATTCAAAAATATCTAGATTACCTGCAACATACTCATCATAAAAACGCTGATTCTCTTTTTCGTAATGTTTCGCATCGACACGACCCTGTTGAGCTAAAAATTGCCCCCACAGGTAATCACTGTCTCCGTTTAATAAAGTATTGTCTAAATCAAAAATAGCGAGAGCCACAATCATTGCCTTTAATTATTGGAAAACGCCAATATTAACGTAAAAGTACCTTTATAGGCATGTTAGTTTTTACTAATATCGCTAACTATTTGATAATTAATGATAAATAGATGGTTTTGAATAGATTTGCTGAGAGGCGGTGAACATGAAACAATCTAAAGGAGTGAATGAAGAGAGTTTTTTAAGTGATTGACACAGAAGGGTACAGAGCGAACGTTGGTATTATTTTAGTGAATATGGACGGCAGCTTATTTTGGGCAAAACGGATTGGAGAAGATGCCTGGCAGTTCCCTCAAGGTGGTATTCATGAGTCTGAGTCAGCTGAACAAGCAGTTTTTCGTGAGTTACATGAAGAAATCGGTGTAACTAAAGAATGTGTTGAAGTAATTGGTTCTACGCAAGACTGGCTGCGCTATGACATTCCAGAGCATCTCATTCGACGCCACCAGACGCCATGTTGTATTGGACAAAAGCAGCGCTGGTTTTTATTACGCTTCACAGGTCAAGAGTCTGATGTATGTCTTGATAGCAGTGAAAAACCAGAGTTTGATCAATGGCGTTGGGTTGATCATTTATTACCTCCTAAATCGGTCATTTCTTTTAAGCGTGATGTGTATACAGAAGCGTTGAAAGAGTTATTACCGTTAATTAGTTAAGATTTTCTTTGCGTTATTGTGACGCAAAAAGTCTATCTCATGTGTAATGCCGATCAGTTAAGAGCATAAAAATTAATTCCCTCCCCTTCAAGGGGAGGGCTAGGGTGGGGTGATTTATAATGATCCCCTCCCCCTAACCCCCTCCCTGAGGGAGGGGGAATAAAACCAAACACTTAACTGAACGGCATTAATCTCATGTGGGCTTTTAAAATACTGGAATAGTGAAAATAAATATTTATGCTTGATATATTACGACGCATTGTTCAGGAGGTAAATCTTGCTAAGAATCTTGAGCAAGCGCTGAATATTATTGTCAAGCGAGTAAAGAATGTTATTGACGTTGAAGTTTGTTCTGTATTTCTTACAAACGAAAAAGATAATGAATATGTCTTAATGGCAACCGATGGATTAAATCCTGATGCCGTTGGTAAAGTTCGAATGAGTGATGATATTGGTTTAGTAAGCTTGGTTGGTAAACGAGCTGAAGCCATCAATATTGCCGATGCTGTAAAAAATCCCCGCTATCAACATTTCCCGGAAGTAAGTGAAGAAGCCTTTCATGGCTTTTTAGGTGTACCCATTATTCACCATAGAAATGTCTTAGGTGTATTAGTTATTCAAAGTAGTAAAATACAAAAGTTTAGTGAAGATGACGAAACCTTTTTAATTACCGTGGCAGCACAACTTGCTGGTGCGATTGTTCATGCTGAAGCAAGTGGCGGAATTAGTGGGCTAAAACAACGGGGTGATGAAAAGGAACATGAATCGAAACCGATTCATGGTTTACCTGGCGCGCCCGGTGTGGCGATGGGAACAGCCGTTGTCATATACCCTCCTGCTGATATTGATGCTATTCCTGACAGACATATTTTAGATACTGAAAAAGAAGTTGAAGTTTTTGACGCTGCGGTAAAATCGGTTATTAAAGATATCACAGAATTATCTGAACGATTAAAGAATGTATTGCCTGAAGAAGATCGAGCCTTGTTTGATGTTTATTTGTTAATGCTTAATAGTCAGGCAATTTCAGGAATAACACGAGATCGGATCCGTGAAGGTAATTGGGCAGCCGGCGCTTTACGTCAAACCATTCAGGAACATGAGCAAGTCTTTCGTGAAATGGAAGATAGCTACTTACGCGAAAGAGCGGATGATGTACGTGATCTCGGTCGTCGTATATTAATGCACTTACAAGAAGAGTCACCAGACAAAATAGATTATCCCGAAAACACGGTACTGGTTGGTGAAGATATTTCTGCTTCTATGTTAGCTGAAATACCCAGTGAAAAATTAGCCGGTGTCATTTCAGTGCGTGGTTCCCGGACCTCTCATGTAGCCATACTTGCTCGTGCTATGAGTATATCGGCAGTAATGGGGGCAACAGATTTACCTGTTGCCAAAATTGATGGGCGAACCATTATTGCTGACGGTTATAGTGGCCGAGTTTTTATATCACCATCAGAAAAAGTCACTAACGAATTTAAACGTATCATTGATGAAGAAGCGGCTTTATCAGATGAACTGATGGAGCTTCGAGATCTACCAGCAAAAACACAAGATGGAATCGAAATTTCGTTATTAGTTAATTCAGGTTTATTGTCGGACATCACTCCAAGTCTGCAAAGTGGTGCAGAAGGTATTGGTCTTTATCGTACCGAATTTCCTTTTATGGAAAGGCAAACATTTCCTAGTGAAGAAGAGCAGCACAGTATCTATCGGCAAGTATTAGAAAGTTTTCATCCTCGTCCAGTTACATTACGTACCTTAGACGTTGGTGGGGATAAAGCCTTACCTTATTTCCCCATCGAAGAAGACAATCCATTTTTAGGCTGGCGTGGAATTAGAATCACACTAGATCATCCAGAAATATTTCTTGTACAAATTCGTGCAATGATCAGAGCAAGTATTGGATTAAATAATTTAAAAATATTATTACCCATGATAAGTGATATCACCGAACTTAATGATGCACTTGGCTTAATTCACCAGGTTTACGGTGAGCTACTTGAAGAAGGCGAAAAAGTTATTATGCCTGAAATTGGAGTCATGATTGAAGTACCGTCAGCTGTCTATCAAGCAGGTAATCTTGCGCGACGCGTTGACTTCCTATCTATAGGTACAAATGATTTAACCCAATATTTGCTTGCAGTAGATCGAAACAATGCACGCGTTGCATCTTTGTATGACTCACTTCATCCCGCAGTTATAAGAGCAATATTACAAGTAGTAGAAAGTGCTCGCGTGCATGACAAACCTGTGAGCGTATGCGGCGAAATGGCAGGCGATCCAATTGCGGCCTTATTGTTACTTGCGATGGGTATTGATAGCTTAAGTATGAGTGTATCGAGTTTGCCAAGAGTAAAGTGGGTTATTCGTAATGTTACTCGCGATCGGGCGCGACAAATTTTAAGTGATGTTTTAACGCTTGAAGATGCTGCCGGTATAAGAAAATATTTAAATGAAACCTTTGAAGAAGCTGGTATGGGTGGCTTGGTAAGAGCAGGGAATTAAATCGTTATGATCTTAAAAATATTTAACCACACGAGCCCAGGGATGAGCGAAGGTAGAACAACGCAGGAGTAGTTGTCGAGAGGACACAGAGAAATCAAACTATTATTAAAAATAGTTCTTATGTCTTTATTTGTAGGTTGGTTCAAGGAATAAAATGACGGAACCAACATAAACAAAGGTACCGAATTACTCTCATATTTAAGATTATTAGTGGTTAAATAGCACGCATGTTATTGAGTAGTACAAACGGGTATTTTTTAGAGTGATTCCTGTGCCTGTAACGAAATTGTTGGCTCCACTGCGCTTGAGCCAACCTACATACTAATATGTTACAACATCGTAGTAGGTTGGATTAAGTGCAGCGAATCCAACGATTTATATTATTCAAACAACGCCAACAATTCACCCGCTGTCCCTCGTTTTTTCCCGTTACAACTAATAAATCGTTGCACATGAAACTTGGTTATTTTATTGGCTTTATCATAAGCTTTACGAGTAAAACTTGTATTGTGATTTGATATTAACATAGGTATTCCTTTAATCGATGTTTCATTCGCCAAGTCTGCTAGTTGTTGTTGTTTTTCCATATTAAATCCACCTGTACTGTAACTGGTGAAATTTGCTGACGTGGAAAGAGGTACATAAGGTGGGTCACAATAAATGACATCACCTTTTTTGGCAGATTGAATAATTTGTTCAAAGCTGGATAAAACAAAATCAGCATTTCTTGCTTTCTCATGAAAGACTAACATTTCTTTTTCCGGAAAGTAGGGAGCTTTGTAACGACCAAAAGGTACGTTATATCCACCTTTAAGATTGTAGCGGCATAATCCGTTGTATCCATGTCTGTTTAAGTAAACAAATAATACTGCACGTTTATATGTATCAGTGGTGTCATTAAATTTATTACGTAACTTGTAATATTGTTCTTCATTATTAAAGCGGGACGTGAAGTAATAACGGCATTTTTTTATAAATGAGGCACCGTCTTTTTTTAATATATTATATAAATGAATAAGATCTGGATTGTTATCATTAATAATATAGTGATCGTAATCAGTATTGAGAAATACTGCGGCTGAGCCGGCGAAAGGTTCTATTAATCGTTTGCCTTCAGGTAATGCTTCTCGTACTCGGTCAATAATACGGTACTTGTTTCCAGCCCATTTTAAGAAGGGGCGGATATTGTTATTCGTTTTATTGTTGATATGATTCGACTTAACGGGCATCAAGTCAGCCTAAATATCTTTTGCAAACATTTTTGATTGACGTTGATAGTTGTATAGTGATTTGCGTTTTACAGGCAGCTTTTTAATATCACTGGATGCATAACCACGTTCACGAAACCAGTGTGCTGTACGGGTAGTTAAAACGAAAAGTTGTTTAATGCCGAGTTGTTTTGTTTGCCGTTCAATATATTTTAATAATTGATCACCACGATTTTTACCTTGATAGTCAGGATGTACGGCAAGACAAGCAAGCTCAGCAATCTTATCATGTAAAAAAGGATATAGTGCAGCACAGGCGATAATCATGCCGTCACGTTCAACTACTGTGAAATGTTCAATTTCCATTTCAAGTTTTTCACGTGAACGCCTAACCAGAATATCTTCTTCTTCAAGTGGAGATATGAGTTCTATTAAACCAGCAAGGTCTTCAATAGTTGCTGGCCGTATATCTTCAAAACTTTCAGAAGTAATTAGCGTACCACAGCCATCACGGGTAAATAGTTCGAGCAGCAGGGCACCTTCGATATGACGATTAAGAATATGTGTGCGTTCTATTTCATTTTTACATGCCTTAATAGCACTTGTTAAACAGCGTTGAATTGGAGCCTCTAATTTTTTATTTTCATCTAATAATGTTTTAGCATCATCCACGGTTAATTCACGGATTAAAGATTTTCTTTTATCGGTAACACCTTTCGCATCAACAAGATAAATAAGTTTATCTGCCTGTAATTCAATTGCAGCAGAGGTTGCGACATCTTCAACACTGAGATTAAATATTTCTCCGGTTGATGAATAACCAATCGGTGAAAGTAAGGTAATAGAATTATGTTCTAATACTTGATTGATAGCCGCATGATCAATTTTTCTTACTTCGCCGGTATGTAGGTAATCAATACCATCACGTACACCATAGGGTTGGGCAGTAACAAAGTTTCCGGAAATAACGCTAATCCGAGAACAGCTTACGGGACTGTTAGTTAAACCAATGGATAACAATGCTTCAATGTCTGCTCTGACACTACTGCTGGCTTCTTTAACACATACAAGAGCATTATCATCTGTAACACGGATGTCATTAACATATTCACTGGTAAATTTGCGTTCTTTTAAACGAGATTCAATTTGCGGGCGGGCACCGTGTACCAGAACCAATTTGATACCAAGGCTATTTAATAATGCAATGTCGTGAACCAGCGGAGCAAACTGTTCATCCGCAAGCATTTCACCACCAAAAGCGATCACAAAAGTACGACCGCGAAAGGCATTGATATAGCCTGCGGAATTACGAAATGAGTGTACAAACTCAATATTTTTGCTGTTTTTCTCTTTGCTCATAGTACTTGGTCGTTGTGAATACTGTTCAGCTATTAACGAATAACAGTATGATCCCATGTAAAAGCATCTGCAAGCAAGTACAAGCGTATTTTAAAGGAGAATTTGGAAAGAACCGGCGCCAAATTATATTGAATAATAAAGTACGCCGGTAAAAACTAGAGTGCTTACCAGGTATTGCGTTTGCGACCACGTAATTTAGGAATAATTAAACCAAGAATAATACCACCTAATAAAACGAGAGCCCCTGCAATAAACCATTCACGTTGCGAGCGGTCTTTTAAAGAGTGATTCTCCTGGTTAAGACGTTGTAAATCTTTTTCCAGCGTGACATTTTTTTGTTGTAGCTGACGATTTTGCCTATCAAGAATAATTGGTTTTTTAGCAACCTCATTTAAACGAGCTAAATCAATATCAAGTTGCTTTTTATCTGCGCTAAGAGAAGATTGGCTTTGTGTTAGAGACTTGTGCTCTTTACTTAATGAGTCAAAATTTTCTTTAATTTTTTTCAAAGCTGTTCTTGTTTTTAATAGTTTAGCTTCTGTTCTTACCAGCTTTTCACTGGCAACAGGTTCTTTAGCGAGATATTGAGTACGAACCCAACCTTCAGTGCCGTCAGCCGTTTCAACACGTGTATAGCCGGTATCAGTTGTTTCTAATACTTTTACATGTTCGCCACTTTCAAGTGTTTTAATAATTTGAAATTGTGCGCCTTGTCCTGTGCGTACTGTGATGACAAGATGATCGCTAACATACTGAGTCTCGGCGTGAGCAGAGAATGACAATATGAATATGCAAAAAATAAGAAAGCGTGTTTTAGCTAATTTCACCGAAGGTACCTATTAATAGTTATTATATTTTCAAGTGACATTTATACACTTTTCTGCAAAATGCTCAAGTATTCATGTCTGACGGAAAGCCACCATGTGATCCAGTTCAAGACGGAGCCTTACTTTTTCACCAATTTCATGGTTATAGTGGCTGGGGAATAGGGATAATACTTCGATATTATGATCCAGTTTAAGCGTATAGAGAATTTCTGCACCTTTGAACGCTTTTTGGATGACTATACCTTCCAGGCTGCCATTGTCATCAGCAACAATATCATCTGGACGCAAAAGGAGTTCAACCTTTGTTCCTTCTTCCCATTCATAAGCACGATCACCCTTAATCGTACCCAATGATGTTTCTACAGTATCGTGTGCAGACAAATTACCCGGAATAAAAACACCCTGGCCGATAAAATCTGCGACAAAACGATTAATGGGGGAATGGTAAAGATTATAAGCGCTGTCACGTTGTAATATTTGACCATTATTCATAACGGCAATCATATCTCCAAACGAAAAGGCTTCATGTTGATCATGAGTCACTAATACGCCCGTTGCACCACGAGATTTTAAAATATCACGAACATCTCTACTCAAACGTTCACGCATCTCGATATCAAGGTTCGAGAAGGGTTCATCTAATAATATGAGTTTAGGTTCGGGAGCAAGGGCACGTGCTAAAGCCACACGTTGCTGTTGACCACCTGAGAGCTCATGAATATAGCGCTCGCCATAGCCAGAGAGCCCTACTACTTCAAGCATTCTATCTGTTGTATGCCGTTTTTCTTTTTCGGATTGATTACGCAAACCAAAACTAATATTTTGATTCACATTCATATGCGGGAACAAGGCGTAATCCTGAAAAACCATACCAATATGACGTTTTTCCGGGGCTTTTGTGTATCCTGGATATGAAATACGTTCATTATTAAGAATGATTTCACCATGATGTAATGGTTGAAACCCTGCTATTGCACGCAGAGCAGTTGTTTTACCACAACCACTTGGACCCAACAGGCAATGTAAATCACCTTCATTAATATGACATGACATATCCTGCACAACAGTATGTCCACGATGTTGGCATTCAATATTTTTTAATTCGAGCAGGGGTCTCATACAAGGAATAATACAACCTTTATGGCCAAATGAGAACTAAACTCATTTGCAAAGTTAAAATCAATTTGGACTAGACGAAAGGATTTTCATATTTTTGTCATAAAATTGTTATCTGCTTGTCATATTTCACCTTCAAACTTCTCCCCGTTAAAAGACAAACAGTGAATTGTCTTAATTTTAAATAAAACTTGGGGATTACTCATGAATAAAAAATTGATTGCCGTTGCCGTTGCTGCGGGTTTAGCTTTACCAATAGTTTCTGCTCACGCAGTAGAAGTTACCGATAAAAAACTTGAAGTTTACGGTAAATTACATTTGAACTTTGGAAGTTATGAAGAATTAGGTACAGCTAATGATAACTGGCGTTTAACTAGCAATGCTTCACGTTTAGGTTTCAAAGGCCAAATAAAGCTGGATGAAGGACTAACTGGTACCTATAAAATGGAAACAGAAGTTGCAGTGGAAGATGGTACGACTGATTTTGCAACTCGTAATACTTATGTTGGTTTAAAAGGTAACTTCGGTGAAGTGCGTCTTGGTCGTCATGACTCGCCTTTGAAAATGGCTCAAGGAAAATTCGATCAATTTGGTGATACTGTTGGTGATTTAAAATATGCAGGTGGTCAAGACGGCGAAAATCGTAACAAAAATTCAATCACTTACTTAGGTAAATTTGGTAATGTTGGTTTTAATGCTCAAATTATTCCTGGTGAAGGTGATGGAGTAACAGCAGGAGATGGTCCGGCAGATACTATTTCAGTTGGCGTTTCTTACAAAGATGGTCCTTTGTATGTTGCATTAGCACAAGATTCTCATGACAGCACAGGCGGTGCTGCTGAAGACTCTTTAACACGTTTAGTAGCGACGTATAAAATGAGCAGCATGCAGTTTGGTATTTTATATCAAACAGGTGTTGAAGCTCCAGATACTGCTGCAGCTAAAGAAGACTGGTTGGGCCTGAGCTTTAATATGAAGATGGGTAAAAACAATAAATTGAAAGCACAATATATTGTTGTTGAAGATGGTGCTACCAATGCTTTAGAAGGTACACACTTTTCAATTGGTTTTGATCATAAGTTAGGTAAAAAAGGTACTGTGTACGCAATGTATAATTCTCTTAAAGAAGAAGATACAGCAGTACAAACAGATAACAGCTCAGTTTCAGTTGGTTACATCCTGAAATTCTAAAGTTAGTTATTTAAAGAATACACGGAAGACAAGGGTAACAAGGATGTTACCAATATATTTTGAACTTCTTTTATTAAAAAAAAGTTAGGTATAATAAAAAGTAACAGGAAGTTACTTTGTAATTAGGTGAATTTTAACGCCCCTTTATGGGGCGTTTTTTTATTCCGGGATGGGCCCAGGTCAGCTTCTCGACCACTGGTCTCACCTTCTCCTTGCCCTTCACCTTTCAGGCTCGCTTCGCTCATGAATTGTGCTCCCGGCAATTTTTTATTTCCAGCGTTTAGCTTCTTGAGGGTTTTTTTCTACGCCATATAAACCTTCATTGAACGTTTTGTATAACGCTGCGCGTGCTGATTTATGGCCTTGTTGTGCTGATTTTTTCCACCACATTATCGCTTTAGGAACATCTTTACCAATTTTTCGGCCATAAAAATATTCAACACCTAAATTGAATTGTGCATCTGCATTACCAAGTTCAGCTGCCTTTCTCCACCATTTAACGGCATCCTTGGGGCTACGATAAATAACACGGCCTTTATTGTACATAATAGCAAGGTTATACATGGCGTCGGTATTGCCATTTGCTGATGCTCGTTTATACCAGATAAAAGCGGTTTTAGGATTTTTCTCAACCCCTAAACCTTTCTGATACAAAATGCCTAAATTATATTGTGCTTTATCATCGTCTTTTTCAGCTAGAGGCAACCACAAACGTAAGGCTTGTTCATAATTACCGGCAGTGAAAGCTTTGAAGCCGTCGTCTAATTCTCCTGCTAATAATGTTGATGATGAAAAGGCGAAGAGAGAAAAGGATAAAACTACATGCTTTAGCATAATTTTTAATATCACTTTTAGAATTAAGTATGGAGTAATAATATAAAGACTGCCGCAGTCATTTTATTCCTTCGCAATGACTTGTTGTAACTGTCATTGCGAGGAGGTACGACGAAACAATCTCCTGTTTAAACAAGTATAGCTTAGGCTATTTTTTTGTCATTAATAATTCAAGTAGTGCCTTTTGAGCATGCAGTCGGTTTTCTGCTTGATCCCATACAACACTCTGTGGGCCATCAATAACACTCGTGCTTACTTCTTCTTCACGATGTGCAGGTAAGCAATGCATAAAGACAGCATCCTTATTCGCAAGAGCCATCAACTTGTCATTCACTTGATAGCCTGCAAATGCTTTTTCACGAATAGCCTGTTCTTCTTCTTGTCCCATACTGGCCCAGACATCGGTAGTGATCATATCTGCACCGGCTACGGCATCTTTAGTGTTACGGAATATATTGACACAATCTTTTGTTTCTTCCAACAAAGAAGCATCCGGATCATATCCTTCAGGTACAGCAACATTTAATGTAAAGCCATACTGTCGTGCTGCATTCATATAAGAGTGACACATATTATTGCCATCACCGATGTAGGTTATTGTTTTACCTGTAATATCACCACGATGTTCAAAGTAAGTTTGCATATCTGCAAGTAACTGACAAGGATGATACATATCCGTCAATGCATTAATAACAGGTACATCAGAATATTCAGCAAAGGTTTCTAACATTTCGTGATCGAATGTTCTCACCATAATACAATCAACCATGCGTGATAAAACGCGTGCGCTATCTTCAACGGGTTCACCACGACCAAACTGAGTATCTCGAGGAGAAAGAAAAATCGCATGTCCGCCAAAATGCGCCATACCCGTTTCAAAAGAAACACGGGTACGAGTTGATGCTTTATCAAAAATCATTCCGAGTACTTTATTTTTAAGCGGCTCATAAATCTCACCAGATTTTTGAATAGCTTTGAGTTCGATAGCGCGAGAGATAAGCTTATTTAACGTTGCTTTATCTAAATCCATTAGTGTTAAAAAATGTTGAGTCATAATATTCTTCTATTTAAAAATATTGGGTTTAATTTTTGTAGGTTCGAATTCATTCGAACGCGGTATTGAAAATAGAATAATTGTTATTTTTTACCGCTGCGTTCGAATGAATTCGAACCTACAATGTTGTTGTATTTATTCTTCTATAAAAGTACGAATAAGTTCGCTAACCATTTTTACAATTTGGTCTGCCTGGTCATCTGAAATAATAAGTGGTGGTAATAACCGCACAACATCACCGGCAGTGACATTAATTAATATACCTGCATCAAGTCCTGCTTTAACAAGTTCAGCACAAGGCCGATCAAGTTGAATGCCGATCATTAAACCCTTTGCCCTGATTTCAACAACCGCATTAAGATCTTTTAAGCTATCTTTAAAGCCGGCAACTATTTTATCACTTAGGCTGGCAGCACGATCTGCAAGTTTATCTTGCTCACATGTTTTTATAACGGCTAGTGCAGCAGCAGTAACTAAAGGGTTACCACCATAGGTCGACCCATGATTTCCGGGTTGGAATAATTTAGCTGCTTCACCTTTTGCCAGGCAGGCACCAATCGGTACACCATTGCCAAGTGCTTTTGCTAATGTCATGACGTCAGGTGTAATTCCATTATGTTGATGTGCAAACCATTTACCTGTCCGACACATACCCGTTTGAATTTCATCCAACATCATTAACCAGTTATTTTTATCACAAATCTCACGGATTTGATTAAGGTAATCATCTGCTGGAATATTAATTCCACCTTCTCCTGTAATAGGCTCAACTAAAACAGCAACAACATTTGAATTATTACTAGCAATGTTTTTAATGGCTTCAATGTCGTTATAAGGGGCACGAATAAAGCCTTGCACAAGTGGTTCAAACCCAGCGTGTACTTTTCTGTTCCCCGTTGCTGTTAACGTTGCCATGGTCCGACCATGGAAACTGCCTTCCATTACAATAATGGCTGGTTGATCAATATTTTTACTGTGACCAAAAAGCCGGGCAAGTTTGATTGCGGCTTCATTCGCTTCTGCACCTGAGTTACTAAAAAATACATTGTCCATATCAGACAGCTGCGTTAATTTGTCGGCAAGTTCTTTCTGGTTACTGATGCCATAAATATTTGAGGTGTGTACTAATTTACCTGCTTGATTACAAATTGCTTTTGTTACTGCAGGGTGTGCATGGCCAAGACTGCAAACAGCGATACCCGCTAACGCGTCCAGATACGTTTTACCTTCTGTGTCCCACAATATAGCACCTTCACCTTTTTCAAAGTTAACGGGGAAAGGAGCATAGTTATGCATTAATGTGTCGGTCATGTGATATCCAGCGAAATCCAGTTTCCAGAAATAAAAAGGCAGCCCGTTTTAAAGACGGACCGCCACTAAAGACTAATTTTAGCCTTAGATGGGCATTACAGCAACTATTGCGTCATTTTTAGGCATAAAAAAACCCAGCCTCCATAAGAGGCTGGGCTTTTTGGAAGAAACTTTCTACTTAGAAAGTTAATCCATGTCCGTAACCAATCATGCACAATAACATTGGAATTGACAGTACAGTGTTAGTACGTGAAGCCATCAATGCAACGAATTTAGCTTTAGCGATTTCATCAGCCGTTACTTCTTTCATGCCTAATATTTTTTGCTGGTTTGGCCAAATAAGAACCCAAACGTTGAACAACATGATAGTACCTAACCATGCGCCAAGACCGATAACTTCCATGCCTGCAGAGAATGTGAATGCACCCATTGCACCGCCTAAACCTTCTAATGCGCCAACACCTGTAAACCAGGTAACCACTGCCGCCCAACGGAACCAAAGTAAAGCAGTCGGAGCAACGTATTTGTTGATTGCAGCAGGGCCTGGGCCACCGCTATCTTTTTCTGCTAATGCAGCACCAACACCAGGAACTTGTACGAAGTTGAAGTAGTAAAGTAAACCAATCCAAATTACGCCAGCTAATACGTGAAACCAAACTTCAATGTTAAGAGCGTTAAAACCGGTCATGCCACCAGCGAAAACGATAATTGCAGCTAATACGAAGCCTGCGATGATTGTGCCTTTGATAGACGTTAATGGATTCATAATAGAATTCCCCTCGTTATTTTTATATATGTGTAAATGTAATTGCGTAAATATTTGCCGAGTAGTTTACTACAGTATTATGTTACAGGCACGACTTATTAATAGAACTTACTCTTCAGGGTGCTACAATGACCCTTAATATCCTTATAAAACAAAGACTTTGAAGCCACGATTTTGAATAGTATAGAACTCAGTCTCTTTACCAGTCGACTTGATGCCGTTTGTGATGAGATGGGTGCGGTCTTACAACGCGCTGCATTTTCTCCAAATATTCGAGATCGTCTCGATTTTTCCTGCGCAGTATTTAATGCTGAGGGTGAGCTTTGCGCTCAAGCTGCTCATATCCCGGTGCATTTAGGCAGTATGGCTTACGCGATGCAAAACATTGTCAGTCAGTTAGATTGGCATGACGGCGATATGGTTATTGTGAATGATCCTTTTTTAGGGGGAACTCACTTACCCGATATTACATTAATTGCACCTGTTTATTTTGAAGGGACGTTATTAGCCTTTATTGCTAACCGTGCACATCATGCAGATATTGGTGCAGACTCTCCCGGCTCAATGCCGTTGTCTAAAAGTTTAGATGAAGAAGGCTTGATCATCCCACCGACTCATTTAATTGAGCAGGGCAAATTGAACGAAACGTTCATGGCAAACATTCTTGGCTCAATTCGTAGTGGCAAAGCTGCACAGGGAGATTTTTCAGCACAAATCAGTGCAAACCATGCTGGGGTAGAGCGTTTGCAATCATTAATGACTTCATTAGGTGAAGCAACCTTCTTAACTGCATTATCAGACTTGAATGATTATGGGGAACGGTTAGCACAAAGTGTTATCAATGAAATTCCTGATGGTGAATATACCTTCAGTGATGTTATGGATGATGATGGGCTAGGGAATTTTGATTTAAATATTGCCGCGACAATTATTGTTAAAGATCATAATGCACATGTTGATTTTACAGGCACAACAGAACAAACAGAAGGCAATATAAATTGTCCTTTATCCGTTGCTGCCGCTGCAGTGTATTATGTTTTTCGCTGTTTAATGCCAAATCAAACACCGGCATGTGCAGGAAGCTTTAGACCAATCTCAATTGATGCACCAGAAGGTTGTTTACTTAATGCGAAACGACCTGCCGCGGTGGCCGCAGGCAATGTTGAAACCAGTACGCGTATTGTTGATGTTGTCATGGGGGCATTAGCACAAGCCTTGCCCGATAAAATTCCTGCCGCAAGTCATGGCAGTATGAATAATCTTGCTATGGGATCAGTGCAGGATGAATGGGATTATTATGAAACAATTGGCGGTGGTATGGGCGCAAGTTCTCAAAGTGATGGTATAGATGCCGTACAAACTCATATGACCAATACCAGAAACACCCCAATTGAAGTAATGGAAACATGCTATCCCGTTCGTATAAAACAATATGCCATTCGCAAAAATTCAGGTGGATATGGATTACATAATGGTGGAGATGGATTAATACGTGAATTTGAATTCTTGAAATCTGCGAATGTAACCTTATTAACAGAACGACGACTGCATTCACCATGGGGACTAAACAACGGTATTGATGGTGGATGTGGACAAAACCTGTTAAATGGCAAACCATTAACACCTAAGGTTTGTTTAGATGTGAATAAAGGCGATTGCCTAACAATTAAAACCCCCGGTGGTGGTGGTTGGGGTAAGGCGTCAGACTGAAGTCTGACCTACAGGAATATAGATTTTGACTTTGTAGGTCAGACTTTAGTCTGACAAATGTTCGTTTAAAGCACATAAATAATTATCAAGGAAGATAATATGAGCTACAGAGATTTGGCAAAAGGACGTTTTTCATCAGAAAATAAAATATATTTCATAACAACCGTAATACATAAACGTAGAAAATTATTTTTAGATTTAGAACTATGTAGAAATGTTATTCTACAAATGAAAAAAATTGATGATGAAGATCATGTGGCAACAATTGCATGGGTAATAATGCCTGATCATATTCATTGGTTGTTTGAATTAAAATCAGATTATGATTTAGCGACAGTAATCAAAAGGTTTAAAGGTCAAACTGCTCGAAAACTTAATTTGTTATTAGGTCAAAAAGGAACTTTTTGGCAACATGCATACTATGATCATGCTTTGCGCCGTGATGAAGATATCAAGAAAGTTGCACGTTATATAGTTGCCAACCCATTACGTGCTGGATTAGTTAAAAGGTTAGCGGATTATCCCCATTGGGATGCGGTGTGGTTGTAGGTCAGAATTCATTCTGACGAATGTATAAAGAAAAGAATATCTATTCGATAGTTTAAGGTGAATTTAATTTTATCAGTTAAGTTGTAGTGTGTCGTCAGACTAAAGTCTGACCTACGAAAGACAGGATAGTTGTAGGTCAGAATTCATTCTGACGAGCATATAAAGAAAAGAACATCTATTCGAAGTTTGAGGTAAATTTAATTTTATCAGTTAAGTTGTAGTGTGTCGTCAGACTAATACCCTCCAGATGATTTTACTTTGGGGCACTATGAGTCTGACCTACGAAAAGCGAAAAGAAGAGAAACTATGTGCGGAATTTGCGGTGAACTAAATTTTAAATCTACAGCTAACATTGCAGCGGTTAAAGCAATGCTGCCAAAGCTGGAGAAACGTGGCCCGGACTTTGGTGATACATGGCATCATGATCGTGTTGCTTTTGGTCATCGACGTTTAGCGATTATTGATTTAAGTGAACACTCAAACCAACCCATGGTTGATCGTGAGTTAGGACTAACTGTTGTTTTTAACGGGGCGATTTATAACTACCCTGAATTACGTCAGCAATTTATAAAAGAAGGTTATACCTTTCAAAGTGAAGGTGATACTGAAGTTATTTTAAAGGCGTATCACAAATGGGGCGAAGACTGTCCCAAATATTTACACGGTATGTTTGCTTTTGCTATTTGGGATGAAAAGAAACAACACGTTTTTGCAGTGCGTGATCGCATGGGGATTAAACCTTTTTATTTTTCTAAAACAAATGAATATTTTCGTTTCGCATCAAATGTGCAGGCTCTACTTGCAACTGGCGAAATTGATAAATCAATTGATCCGTTTGCATTACACAACCAGTTTACATTACATGCCGTAGTGCCTGCGCCACGCACAATTGTAAATGGTATCCGTAAATTAGAACCCGGTACATCAATGACGATTGATGTAAACGGTAAAGAAAAAACACAACGTTACTGGTTTTTGGATGCAACGCGTCCAGAAAAAGAATTATCAGAAAAAGAATGGACGGATCAAATTCACGATGCATTACGTGAAGCGGTACGCAAACGTATTGATGTTGCCGATGTACCTGTAGGTGTATTGTTGTCGGGTGGTTTAGATTCAAGTTTACTTGTGGCACTACTTGCTGAAGCAGGGGTAAAAGATTTACGCACGTTCTCAATCGGTTTTGAAGATCAACCCGAAGAGAAGGGCAGTGAGTTTGAATTTTCGGATCAAATTGTAGAACGTTATAAAACAAAACATCATAAATACCATATTTCAAATAGTGAAGTATTACCGCATATACCCGATGCAGTGAAAGCAATGTCTGAACCAATGGTAGGTCAGGATGCAGTTGCATTTTATTTGTTGTCTGAAAGAGTATCTGAACAAGTTAAAGTGGTTCAGAGCGGTCAGGGCGCAGATGAAGTCTTCGCGGGTTACTTCTGGTTCCCACAAATGCATCAGGATATAAATGGTTCAGATGTATCTCGTTTTGCGCGTTATTATTTTGATCGCCCGCATGATGAATTTTTAGAAATGGTTACGCCGGATTATCGTGGTGAAGATTTTACTTCGCAAAAAGTTGCGGAGTTACTTGGGCAACCAAATGCGGATGAATTTATTGATCGTGTTTTACGTATGGATACCACGACCTTGATTGTGGATGATCCGGTAAAACGGGTGGACAACATGACCATGGCCTGGGGTCTCGAAGCCCGGGTTCCCTTTTTAGATCATCACCTTGTTGAGCTGGCAGCAAAAATGCCACCAGAAATGAAGTTGGGACTCAAAAGTGGCCTCGGTGGTAAAGATGTACTAAAGCGTATTTCCCGCGGCTTGATTCCCGATGCAGTGATTGATCGTCCAAAAGGCTATTTCCCCATGCCTGCCTTAAAATATGTCCGTGGTGAGTTTTTAGATTTCATGCAGGATATTCTAAATTCACAGGCTTGTCGCAACCGGGGTATTTTTGCCCGACCTTATGTCGATAAGCTACTTTCTGAGCCAGATCAACACTTTACCGCCTTGCGAGGTAGTAAATTGTGGCATTTAGCCTTGCTGGAGCTGTGGTTTCAGACACATTTGGATACTGCTTGAAAATTCAGATATTGTCCCTATATATAATACGTCGTCATTCCGGTGGGCTTTTCACCCTTCGGGCACAGACGAGCCGGAGTCTAGTCTTTTAGAACATGGATTCCGGCTAAAGGCCTGCCGGAATGACGGAGTGAATATACATAATTAGTTAATAACCAAGCAATGTACTATGGTATTAATCCGGTAAAAGTGGTATATTAGCTAAAACTAATTTTAACTATCTGGAAATGTTTTATTTTATATAAAGTCATTTCGAGGTAGTAAACACTAGATTGAATAAATGAGGAAACAAAGATGGACGTATTAGATCGTATTGATGAGATTGTTAAAGGTAACCCGGTTGTTGTTTTCATGAAGGGTACTCCACAAATGCCACAGTGTGGTTTCTCAAGTCGTACCGCTCAGGCATTACAAGCGTGTGGTCAGGAATTTGCGCATGTGAATGTATTAATGGATCAGGACATTTTTGAAAACTTACCTCGTTATCAGGATTGGCCAACATTCCCACAAGTTTATATTAACGGTGAGTTAGTAGGTGGTTGTGATATCACTTTAGAAATGTACCAAAAAGGTGAGTTGAAAAAAGCAATTGATGAAGCCGTTGCTTAACAATTTAGCCACGAAGTACACAAAGAACACCAAGAAAAGTTATTAAAAAACCACTGGGAACACGAGGGGCACAGGGAAAATAAATTTTTTCAGTGAATATTATATTTCTCGTGGTTTTTTTAATTTTAAGGTTTAATTGTAGGTCGGCCTTCAGGCCGACGCGGTACTGAAACATCAACCTTTATTATTCAATAGTACATCTCTTAACGATGAGCTATTTATCTTCGTTATACCTCATCGTCGGCCTAAGCTGCCGACCTACAAGATCTAAAATTCAGATGTTTCTCAGGCAGGATAAAATAATTATTACCCCGTGAACCCAGTGGTTTTTATTAGTTATGTTTTCTTAGTGACCTTGGTGTCCTTCGTGGCCAACTTATTTTTATTTTGAAAACCGATCCCAGGAATTCACAATAATACAAAACAATTCAGCCGTTCGTTCAGCATCATAAGCAGCAGAATGAGCTGCTTCATGATCCCATTGAATACCTGCAGCTTGTGCTGCACGAGCTAAAACAGTTTGCCCATATGCTAAGCCACCCAACGTAGCAGTATCAAATGTACTAAATTGGTGAAACGGGTTACGTTTAATATCACAACGTTCAACAGCCGCTTTTACAAAACTTAAATCAAAAATTGGATTATGCCCAACGAGGATTGCTCGGCTACAACCTGTTTTCTTAACAAGTTTTCTAATGGGTTTAAATATTTCATCCAGGGCCTCGCGTTCAGGCTTTGCCATACGAAAAGGGTGGTATGGATCAATTCCCGTAAACTCTAACGCTTTGGGATCAAGCTCAGAACCCATAAAGGGTTCAACATGAGCAGCATAGGTTTTATCAGGCTCAATCTGTCCCTTATTGTTTATTTTTAATGTCACCGCGGCAATTTCAAGCAAAGCATGACGTTCACATTCGAAGCCAGCTGTTTCGACATCTACAACAACAGGCAAAAAACCGCGAAAACGGTTAGCAATGGGATCTTTGTGTTCGATTATTTCTTCCATGGGGGAAGGATACCGTAAGCTATAAAAAATTGCTTTAGTCTTGTTTGTTCTTTTTGTTGTTGATTTTACTCCCTCTCCCTTTGGGAGAGGGTTGGGGTGAGGGGGTATATATTTGGAACCTCCCTCATCCTAGCCTTCTCCCAGAGGGAGAAGGGACTTCTTATAAGTTATCTATTTTCTTTTCCATTTAATAATTTCACCCGCACGCAGTGGGATAAGTTTTTCTTGAGCAAAGGAGAAAGAATCAGGAACTCGCCAATCTGATTTTTCTAAAGTAAGGGTATCGGTATTGCGTGGTAATCCATAAAAGTCTGGTCCATGGAAGCTGGCAAATCCTTCGAGTTTATCTAACGCATTCGCTTCATCAAAAATTTCGGCATAAAGTTCAATAGCTGCGTGTGCTGAATAAATACCGGCACAACCACATGAGGTTTCTTTTCTGTCTTGTGCGTGAGGAGCACTATCAGTACCAAGGAAGAATTTTTTATTACCACCCGTCGCGGCGGCAACAAGTGCTTCGCGGTGTAATTCTCGTTTTAAAATAGGTAAACAATAATAATGGGGGTTCATGCCACCTTTAAACATTTGGTTACGATTAAATAATAAATGGTGTGCAGTAATAGTCGCTGCAATATTATCATTAGCCTGGGTGACAAATTCAGCCATATGTTTTGTCGTGATGTGTTCAAGAACAACTTTTAATTTAGGAAAGTCATTGAGTAAGGGTTGTAAAACCGTATCAATAAAAACCTGTTCACGATCAAACACGTCAACACTTTGATCAGTCACTTCACCATGCACTAATAAAGGTAGACCCAACTCTTCCATTTTTGCTAAAGCATCGTAGGCATTTTTAATGTCAGTAACACCCGCATCAGAATTTGTTGTTGCACCAGCCGGATAATATTTAACGGCATGAACATTTTCATTTTTGTGTGCATTAACAATTTCATCAGCCGAAGTGTTGTTTGTTAAATACAACGTCATCAAAGGGTTAAAGGTAGTGCCTTTAGGAAGTGCAGCTAATATACGTTCGCGATAGGCTAATGCTAACGAAACATTTGTCACAGGTGGATTAAGGTTCGGCATAATAATCGCGCGCGAAAACATCGCTGCTGTATGCGGAACTACATCGGTTAAAAATTCATTGTCACGTACATGGAGGTGCCAATCGTCTGGCTGTGTAATTGTTATGCTATTCATCTTACTCACTAATCCCACCTTGTGTGAGTTTTTCCGGATCGAGTAATTTAATTAACTCGTCTTCTGTTAAGTCTGTCATTTCAGCTGCAACATCAATCACTGAACGTCCTTCTGCGTAGGCTTTTTTAGCAATAGCCGCACCTTTTTCATAACCAATCACTCTATTTAACGCAGTCACTAATATGGGGTTGTGATCTAACGCTTCTTTAATATGTGCAGTATTTACCGTGAAACCGGCAATGGCTTTATCTGCAAGTTGACGCGAAGCATTAGCAAGTAATTCAATACTTTGTAATAAGTTATAACTAATTACTGGAAGCATAACGTTTAATTGAAAGTTACCAGACTGGCCTGCAATAGTAATCGTGGTGTCGTTACCTATGACTTGTGCACAAACCATCGCCACAGCTTCAGGAATAACGGGGTTAACTTTACCAGGCATAATTGAACTACCGGGTTGTAATGCAGGTAGTGCTATTTCACCTAAGCCTGCAAGAGGGCCACTGTTCATCCAGCGTAAATCATTCGATATTTTCATTAGTGTTACAGCTAATGTTTTTAACTGACCACTCATTTCAACAGCAGAGTCCTGACTTGCTAAACCAACAAAAAGATTTTTCATTGGTTTAAACGCAACATTCGTTTCCGATGTTAATGATTTTGAAAATTCTTTAGCGAAATCAACGTGAGCATTAATACCTGTACCCACTGCGGTTCCACCTTGTGGCAGGGCACTGAGTCTTGTCAGACTATGTTCAATACGCTCAAGGTTATCGGAGAGTTGATCCTTCCATGCCTGTAACTCTTGTCCAAGTGTTATTGGCATTGCATCCATTAAATGAGTACGACCGGTCTTAACTGTTTTATCCAACTCAATAATACGCTGGTGTAATGTTTCGATTAAATGTTGTACAGCAGGTTGCAACTGTTCATTAATTTCTAAACAGGCACTGACATGAATCGTTGTTGGAATAACATCGTTAGAGCTTTGGCTCATGTTGATGTGATCATTCGGATGAACTTGTTCACCTAATAACTTAGTTGCTATATGTGAGATCACTTCATTGGCATTCATGTTGGTGCTGGTGCCAGAACCCGTTTGAAAAACATCAATAGGAAAGTGTTCATCATATTTTCCATTCGCAACATCGGTTGCTGCGGAACGAATCACATCGGCGAACTTTTTATCCAGCAAGCTCAATTTTTCATTGGCGCCGGCACAGGCAATTTTGACCAGGCCTAATGCGCGGATAAAACCACGTGGCATTGGCAAACCGCTAATAGGAAAGTTATTTACGGCACGTTGAGTTTGTGCCCCGTAAAGCGCATCAGCAGGAACTTGTAATTCCCCCATACTGTCGCGCTCAGTACGAAATTGTTTTTTAGGCATGAGAGAACCCTTAGTTTGTTTTGCGGCCTTTTATGAACTTCCAGTTTTTAATGGTTTCTTCAACAGCACGCCATTGATTATCCTGCTCTTCTTCTAAAACAACCTGTTTATTGATGATAGCCATATCACCGTTTGAACCATCCATGATTTCTTCAATATCAAAAATAAGGCGACGCAGTCCAAAGGTCTTAATCTTTAAGTTACGATAGCTAACACCTTTAAGTAAACTTCGTTTGAATTCACTTTGGCGTCTGGTACGCCAGTCAGCATAACTCAGTATTTTTCCACTGGGCATACCGTAAACAGCAACATTTTCAGAGACGAGATCCATGTGAGCTTTGAGATCTTTTGCTTCAATTGTATCTGTGATGTTGGATAACCACTTGCGAATATCGAGTTCAGACATATTAGTATTTTTATTTTGGCCTTAAATTTCAGTCCGTTGTGGTTTTCTATCCATGTAATATATGACGTAATAATACGCACTATTTATCTGTTTTGGGGAAAATCTTCACAATAAAACACGATTTTTGATATTTTTGAAATGAAAGTCCACTCGAAAATCAGTTCTTGCTAGAACTGGATAGTTCCATGATAAAAATGGAAAAGTACGCCACAGGGATATATGGAGTTTTACCAGGAGAAACAGAATAGACTGGAAACCCGTGAAGAAGGGGCTATCCAGATTAGTATAGAGCATGCATTAAATGATGATGAAAGTGGTGGTCGCTTAACCCTGACGATTATAGATAGCAGCAAGGGCTTTGAAGACTATAAGCTATCTCACACTCATATGCTTCATTTAATGTCTCCATTTTGTGGCTTTGGGATATATCTAGTAGTCATAAAATTATTTGATGCTTGTAACTTATTGAAATATAAGCATATATTTTTTACCGTGTAAAAAGTGCTTGTTTTTGTACTATCTGCCTGTCTGAACAAGTTGTTTATTTTTGTATATTTTGTGGTTTTGGGCTATATTACTAGACATAAAATTAATTCATGTCTGTAACTTATTGAAATATAAATATATATTTTTCACCATGTAAAAAGCGCTTGCTTTTGTGTGCTGATTAATTAAAGTTGCAGCCAGATAACACAAATGAACCGGAAAAACCCCGGTGTAAGGTCATATGGCCATAGACAGTGGAGAAAACGATGTCTACTCAGAATCAAGACCAGGATATGGATCAGCAGGAAACCCTTGAATGGCTAGATGCCATTGAAAGTGTAATGCAGTCAGATGGTGCTGAAAGAGCACATTTTCTGTTAGACCAGATGATTGATAAGTTACGTCATTCAGGTGCCAATCTTCCTTACAAAGCAAACACCGCTTATGTAAACACTATACCTACACACTTGCAGCCTAATGTACCAGGTGATTTGAGTTTAGAGCGTCGTATCAGAGCACTCATTCGCTGGAATGCTGCTGCAATGGTGGTGAAAGCAAATCGTAAGGCATCTGAGCTGGGTGGCCACATTGCCAGCTTTGCTTCTGCATCAACTCTATATGATGTGGGTTTTAATCATTTCTGGCGTGCACAGAATCATGAGCATGGTGGTGACCTGGTATTTTTCCAGGGACACTCAGCACCGGGTATGTATTCCCGTGCCTTTATGGAAGGACGCTTAACAGAGGAACAACTGGATAACTTCCGTCAGGAAGTAGATGGTAAAGGCCTGTCTTCTTATCCTCACCCATGGTTAATGCCAGACTTCTGGCAGTTCCCAACGGTGTCTATGGGCCTGGGTCCAATTTCGGCAATTTATCAGGCGCGCTTTATGAAGTACCTTCAGGATCGTGGTTTAGCGGATACACGTGATCGTAATGTCTGGTGTTTTATGGGTGATGGTGAAACAGATGAACCAGAATCATTGGGTGCAATTTCACTGGCATCACGTGAAAAGCTAGATAACCTGACTTTTGTTATTAACTGTAATTTACAGCGCCTGGATGGTCCGGTACGTGGTAACGGAAAAATCATACAGGAGCTAGAAGCAATATTTCGCGGTGCTGGCTGGAAAGTTATTAAAGTACTTTGGGGTAGTTACTGGGATCCATTGTTGGCTAAAGACAAGAACGGTCTACTGCAACAGCGTATGCTAGAAACGGTTGATGGTGATTATATGAATTACAAATCCAAAGATGGTGCTTATGTGCGTGAGCATTTCTTTGGTAAGTACCCCGAATTAAAAGCTATGGTTGCGGATATGTCAGATGATGATATCTGGCGTTTGAATCGTGGTGGTCATGATCCGCATAAAGTTTACGCAGCCTATGCTGAAGCATCGAAGCGTGATGGTCAGCCAACGGTTGTACTTGCGCATAGTGTAAAAGGTTATGGCATGGGGTCAGCGGGTGAAGGACAGATGCGTTCTCACTCGCAAAAGAAATTAGATGAAGAAGAAATGATTGCTTACAAGGATCGTTTCAATATTCCTCTTTCTGATGAGCAGGCAGCTAAAGCTGAATACTACCTCCCGGATGAAAATTCTGCTGAGATTAAATACATGAAAGCACAGCGTGAGAAACTGGGCGGTTCTATGCCATCACGTCAACGTCTGGCAGCACCCTTAGAAGTACCTGATCTGTCTGTATTCGAGCCAATTACTAAGGGCTCAGGTGATCGTGAAATGTCCACAACCATGGCATTTGTGCGTTTACTTACACTGATTACCCGTGACAAGAAAATGGGTAAATATGTTGTACCCATTGTTCCGGATGAAGCGCGTACTTTTGGTATGGAAGGTATGTTCCGTCAGTTAGGCATTTACTCTTCTGTCGGTCAGTTGTACACCCCACAAGATAAAGATCAGGTGATGTTTTATAAAGAAGATAAAACCGGTCAGATTTTGGAAGAAGGAATTAACGAAGCGGGTGCAATGTCATCCTGGATTGCAGCTGCAACTTCTTACAGCACACACAGTGTAAATATGGTCCCATTTTATATTTACTATTCTATGTTCGGCTTCCAACGCATTGGTGATCTTGCCTGGATGGCGGGTGACATGCAGGCACGTGGTTTCTTGCTGGGTGGTACAGCCGGTCGTACGACACTTGCTGGTGAAGGTTTGCAGCATCAGGATGGGCATAGTTTTATGGTGTCCGGCACGATTCCAAACTGTGTTTCATATGATCCAACCTTTGCATACGAGCTAGCCGTAATAATCCAGGATGGTTTGCGTCGCATGTATAAGGAACAGGAAAACGTCTTCTACTACATCGCGGTAATGAATGAAAACTACCAGCAACCTGCCATGCCTAAAGGTGTCGAGGAAGGCATTATTAAAGGTATGTACTTATTACAAGGTGGCGGTAAGCGCCGTAAGAAAGTACAGTTAATGGGATCAGGAACAATTCTGCGTGAAGTAATTGCTGCTGCCGATTTGCTAGATAAAGACTGGTCTATTGATGCTGATATTTGGAGTGTGACCAGCTTTAATGAGTTGAAGCGTGAAGCACAGGATGTTGATCGCTGGAACATGTTGCATCCATTAGAAGATAAACGTGTAAGTTACGTTGAGAAATGTCTGAAAGACAAGCGCGGTCCTGTGATTGCGGCGACTGACTATGTGCATAATTACTCCGATCAGATTCGCAAGTGGATACCAGCTGAATATACAACACTGGGTACAGATGGTTTTGGTCGTTCTGATACTCGTGCGCAATTACGTAAACACTTTGAAGTGAATGCAAATTATGTTGCAGTGGCAGCGCTAATGGCACTGGCTGATGATGGCCAGTTCCCGGCAGGTAAAGTTCAGGAAGCAATCGAGAAATATGGTATTGATCCTGAAAAAATGAATCCTGCAATTGCATAAAAAATTAGAGTAAATAAGTTCCCCCCTCCCATTTCGGGAGGGGGTTAGGGGGAGGGTGATAAAAGCCCCCACCCTAACCCCCTCCCCCGAAATGGGGGAGGGGATAATAATTTGATTCCTCCCCCGAAGTGGGGGAGGGAGCTTAATTAGTTGGAGTGGAACCATGAGTGAAATGGTCGAAGTAAAAGTTCCTGACATCGGTGATTTTGATGACGTTGAAATCATTGAGATCCTTGTAGCCGTAGGTGATAAGGTCGCTGAAGAAGACTCGTTAATTACGGTTGAAACAGACAAAGCTACTATGGAAATTCCAAGTAGCCATTCGGGTACTGTTAAAGAAATAAAAGTTAAATTGGGCGATACAATTTCACAAGGTGGCCTGGTTGTCGTGCTTGAGTCATCTGGTGCAGCGGCAGCAGAAGTTAAAGAAGAAGCACCAGCTTCAATCCCTGCAGCTGAAGCCGCTGTTGAAGAAGCGCCTAAATCTGCTGCTGAATCTGATCATGCCCCTGCGCCCGTACCAGCGGTTGAACATAAGTCTTCACCTACAGCAAACATTAATCCTGAGCGTTTCAAGAGTGCGCATGCGTCACCGGCATTACGTAAGTTTGCACGTGAACTGGGTGTCGATTTAACAAAAGTTAGCGGAACGGGTCGTAATTCCAGGATTGTAAAAGAAGATGTTAAGTCCTTCGTTAAGCAGGTAATGAAAACTGGTGGTCGTTCTAATGGTGCGGGCGGTACAGCATTAGGTGTAGAGCCAATGCCAGAAATTGATTTTAGTAAGTGGGGTGAGATTGAAACTCAGCCGCTGAGTAAGATTAATAAACTTACTGGTAAATTCCTGCATCGTAACTGGGTGACGATCCCCCATGTGACGCAGTTTGATGAAGCTGAC
>JAUVEN010000129.1 GCA_030594815.1 Gammaproteobacteria bacterium | reverse complement strand
TGGCGATATAGTAGGCATTAGCCAACGATTATACAAACCGAGACATGAATCGGTAACTAGTTGCTGAGACACGCAGTGAACCCGTCCATGGGGCTCGCACCCGCATCCTTGCGGGTGAAGGTCTCAGCAAGTAGTTACCGATTCATGTCTCTAGCTGTTAACGGGACAGCAGTGAAACTAAATATATTATGTGTAGAGGAAATCTAACAATATAAAAAATATTAGTCTATTCTTAATTGCCAGGTGATCATGTTTTCTCCGCAGGCTTTATTGTGCATTCTTGATATATAAATTGAAATAACTAAATTTAAAAAATAATCTACATGTAATATGTCTAAAAACACCTTGCTAGCAGACTCTAATTTTCTGGAAAAACAAGTTGAGCCGCTTTTTAAAGCAACCTTGTCAGGCGGACTGGCAAATATCTTTTGTGCGTGCCTTATCTTTATATTCCTTTATGGTAGCTCTCAAGAAAGTAACGCACTAATTCTTAGTATTACAATAACTCTTTTATCTGTGATACGTATTTATGTTTCCAGGCATTATCTTAAATATAATACCTATAAGCTAGAAAAATATATTCATAGTCACGTGTTCATAACATTTCTTATAGGTGTTACATGGGCCGCTTATGCGTATATACAACTTTACTATGATGATGAATCATTAAGAAACCTTGTTTTTCTGGTTAATTTTGGATTGATTGCAGCAAGTATTGCTACCTTATCAACCTGGATGTATGCATATCTTGCTTATATGATTCCACAGTCACTTGCTATATTTTATGTCTTTGTAAAGTTAGATAATGAATACAGTCTACAAATGGCAGGAGCCTTTGTTATTTTTACTGGAATCATGGTTGTGACCAGTATTCGTTATAACAATAGAATTAAAAAAGAAGTGGAGTTAATACATGATTTAAATAGCGAAATAGGCATGCGAGAAGAAGCACAGCTTCAACTAGAGCACAGTAAACAAGATCTGGAAAACAAGGTAAATGAGCGCACTAAAGAATTAGTGGATATGAATTTACATTTAGAGAACGTCATTGATAAAAAGGAGCTGGCCGAGAAAAGTTTACATTATCTTGCTTATCATGATGAACTCACAGGGTTGCCTAATAAAAACTTACTTGTAGATCGCATTAACCAGTCAATTAAAACATCATCACGAGACAATCAGAAAATGGCTATATTGTTTCTTGACCTTGATCGGTTTAAGAACATAAATGACAGCCTGGGTCACACTATTGGCGACATCTTAATAAAAAAAGTATCAACAAGATTGCATAAAATATTACGTAGTCGTGACACTCTTTCCCGTAATGGTGGTGATGAATTTGTTGTTGTTTTAGAAAGGCTGAAAAATACTGATGAGGCAATTCATGTTGCAATGAAAGTTATCAATTCTTTAACCGAAACCTTTGAAATTCAAGCACACAAAATACATATAGGCGCCAGTGTTGGCATTAGTATCTACCCTACTGATGGTATGACTTCTTCAATTTTGATACGCAATGCAGATACAGCGATGTATAAGGCTAAACAATCAGGGGGCAATCAGTTACAGTTTTATGACGAAAGCATGTCTAATCAACTGCGAGACAGACTTGTATTAGAAAATGAACTTCATAGTGCGCTTAAAAAGGATGAGTTTTACCTGCTGTACCAGCCGCAAATTAATTGTTTAACAGGTGAAACCACCGGTTTTGAAACACTTCTTCGATGGACTAATACAACTTATGGTGAAATTGGTCCGAGTCGATTTGTTCCATTGCTAGAAGAAACGGGTTTAATTTATTCAGCAGGTGAATGGGTTGTAACACAGGTTATTAATTTTATTAAAACCCACCCAATTAATAATGTAACTTACTCAATTAATTTGTCTGTTTTACAGTTCAATAGCTACAAGTTTATTGATTTTGTTAGAAATGAAATTGATAAAGCAGGTATTGATCCATCACAAATTGAATTTGAAATTACAGAATCACTACTTATCAATGACTTTGAAAAAACAAAAGTTTTTCTTGGTGAATTGCACTCTATAGGCTGCTCAATTGCTCTTGATGATTTTGGGACTGGCTATACATCGATGAGTTATTTAGCACGTTTACCTATTGATGTAATTAAAATTGATAAATCCTTAGTGCGAAACATTAATAAACATAACAACCTGAAAAGTATTGTAAAAGCTATTGTTACAATGAGTGAAAGTTTAGGTATGAAGAATATTTTTGAAGGGGTTGAAACTAAAGAAGAGTTATCCGTTATTAAATCAATGAAAGGGAATATTATTCAAGGGTATTTATTTAGTAAGCCGCTAATGGCCGATGAGATAGATCACTGGTTATCACTATCACAGGATGTTAATCAGGCTAAAATACTAAAGTTTTAGCGCTTTTCGTATAAATAATGTCCGTTTCCATAACTACATCCATTATTTGGACTAAACATTGTTTTACATAAACTGAAATATTTATTCCACTTTTCTACTTCATCAAGTGACATGTATTCCGGGTACAGTTGATTAATCGAATTCCAAAAGTGCTTATGCCATTCATCAAGGGTCTTCCAGTAGTTTAATCCATTGACAAACCAGCTATTTATAAAGTTTAAATGCGCATGATGTCTTTTAGGTTCACTGTAGGGCCAAATATGCGCTCCAGGATAATAAGCCCCCATCAGTGTGTCTTCTGAATTCAAAAAATTCGGTAATGTATCGTATGCCACAATACAATGATGTATACACTTTCCACCCGGCTTTAAAACACGGGCTATGTTTTTTTGTAATAAATCGATGTTGGTTACGTGTTCAAGCAGACCAATTGAAACAACTCTGTCGAAATAGTCATTTTTAATAAGATCAACATTTACGTCATCAAAAAATGCCTGAATTAAGGTAAAACGTGAATCATCAAAGTTGTTGCTCTTATGTATTAATTCATTTCTAATATGATTAGTCTGTATAACACTTGGGTTAATGCCAACAATTTTTATGTTTGAAAAGGTTTCCAGTAAGTACTTTGAGAAACCACCATAACCGCAACCTAAATCTAAAATGGTCTGGTCATCCTTTATATCTGCTCTTTCAACAAGTAAATTATATTTGTTTACCTGTGCCTGCTCTAAAGAGATGTTATTTATCTCTGGTGATTCGTTGGTTGCACCAAAGTAACCCATTGTATAAGCCATGTAATCTTTATCAAGAAATGACTTATACAGGTAATATTCCTCATCATAATGGGAGATAGAAACATCACGTGTTTCTTTGTTGGAAATTTCACCTTTAAAAGAACTCAAGCCATAGTTTTCTGGGAATACTTTATTACCTTGCCACTGCTTATACTCACGTTCAAAATAACGTTTCATCTGGTTTTCGAATTTTATTAGTTCTGTTGAATCATGTTGATAAATTTCATGTTCGGCAAGTTGTTTAACAATATCTGTTCCCATTTCAAAAATCACATATCTACTGGTTTTAGGAATATTTTTTCAATGCAATAACAGCGTTTAATCCGCCAAAAGCAAACGAATTCGACATAGCAACATTCACTTCCTGCTCACGTGCGCTATTTGGTACGTAATCCAGATTACATAATTCATCGGCTTCAGTGAAGTTAGCGGTTGGCGGTATAACACCATGATGAATTGCCAGCGTAGTGGCAACAAGTTCCAGTGCGCTCGATGCGCCTAATGCATGGCCATGCATTGATTTTGTCGATGATACCGCTAATTTATTAGCATAATCACCAAATACCCGGTTAATAGCTTCTGTTTCAGCAACATCGTTTGCCCGTGTTGCAGTACCGTGCGCATTTATATAATTAACTTCATTTAAATCAATTTCTGCATGATGCAATGCATTTTTAATTGCATTACTGATACCTTCAACATCAGGACGAGTAATATGACCCGCATCAGAAGTCATGCCACAGCCAGCAAGTTCTGCATAAATTCGAGCACCACGTGCTTTAGCGTGTTCTTCTGATTCCAGAACGAGCATGCCAGCGCCTTCACCTAAAACCAGTCCGCTTCGGTCTTTGCAAAATGGACGACAGGTATCATTTGATAATACCCGTAAAGCATCCCATGACTTTAATAATCCATAGGTAAAGGGCGCATCAGATGCTCCTACAAGTGCGACATCAATCATTCCTGAGTGAATCATGGACATGCCTTGAATAATCGCATGTGAGCCGGAAGCGCAGGCACTGGCAAGGGCAAAAGCAGGACCTTTGATACCCAAATGCAAACTCACCATGCTGGCGGCGGCACTGGGCATGCCTTTTGGTATAGTTAATGGGTGTACGCGTGTGCGTTGTTGTTTGTAAAGTCGGTCATAAGTGGCTTCATCGGTGTGTTTGCCACCGCAACCACTACCAATAATTGCTGCTGCACCGGTAAGAATTTCTTCACCACAAACCAGCCCGGCATCATCAACCGCTTCCTGGGCCGCAATAACAGCCAGCTGGGAATATCGATCTAATATTGTGAGTTCATCAGAAGAGAAATGTTTATTCGGGTCAAAGTCAGGTACGGTAGCTGCCAGAGAAATTTTTATATTATCAATGGGTAAATCGAAAGGTTTGATGGCTGAGCGCCCTGCTTTTAATGCAGCCCAAAAAGAAGATACATTTAAACCCGATCCAGAAACGGCGCCCAGGCCAGTAACCATAACACGACGATTCAGCATGATATATTAATTGTGTGGGATCAGTGCGGGGTTTTTGAAATTTTTTCTATAATATCGCTAACCGTAACGATAGACGGGATGATTTCGTTAGGAATTTCTATGTCAAAAGCTTCTTCAAGCTCAAATAACACGGTAATTGCTTTTAATGAATCAACGCCTAATGCCACAAGTTTGGCTTCAGGTGTTACATCTTCTATTTTACAATGAGCAGTATCTACAATAACTTCAGCGACTTTATCCAGAACCATTTTATTATTATTATTCAGGTAATGGCCATTAAACATAATGGCAAATAATGATTAATTTGCCTGCCGAGTAGAACCCGATTTAAAAATTCGGTCTATTCCATTAGTATTCTTAATAGTTCCTCTTTAATACGTAGCAACAAATGAAATATTTAACTAATTTGAACAACTTAATAGTACTAATTTAGTAAGAGTTAGTCTATAATTTTTTTATTAAAATCAGTTAGATCTAGTATAAATGTTAAATATTAATTAACATACTAATTTAAGTTAAGTTTGTACTATTAAAACCTGAACCATGTCAGTTAAACAATAAGAATAACAGGGTCATATTAATGAAGATTGAACATGAATCCAGGAACAGCTGTCAGACAAAAAGAAGTAAAAGCGTACAGACTTTTACGCAATTTAATACCCGCTATGATTCCGAGACCAGTGCCATCTGGGTGTGGATGCAACCGCAACCCTGTCCGTGTATTAATGCCACTTTAATTGATGAACTGGTATCGCTTCAGCAGCAATTAACGGCCACCTATAAAAATCAGCATCCTGATAGCATATGGCCCTTTCGTCACCTCATCCTGGCCTCAAAAATACCGGGAATCTATAATCTTGGTGGTGACTTAGGCTTTTTTAAACATTGCATAGTCAATAAAGAAGAGGAGAATCTTAGAGATTACGCCTATAAATGCATCAATCTTTTGCACCGTAACATCGATAACCTGGACCTGCCGATTACCATGGTTTCTCTCGTACAGGGACAGGCGCTAGGTGGTGGTTTTGAAACCGCCCTTTCCTGTGATGTCATTATTGCCGAACGCAGCTCTCAGCTGGGTTTTCCTGAAATATTATTTAACCTGTTTCCTGGAATGGGTGCCTACAACCTGCTTGAGCGTCGAATTGGTTCAGCGCTTGCTGAACGCATAATTTTAAGCGGCAAAACATACAGTGCTGAAGAACTTTATGATATGGGTGTAATCGATGTACTT
>JAUVEN010000071.1 GCA_030594815.1 Gammaproteobacteria bacterium | reverse complement strand
TGATCCGGTTCAGCTTGTTTCACTTTATTAACAACCGGACGACAGATCTTGTTTGAAATTGCATTAAACTCTTTTTTCACTGCATAAGTTCCATCATGACCAGAACAACGTTCAATCGGTAATACTTCTGTATTCGGAATGAGTTGTAAAATATCACGTGTTTTGAAACCCATATTTTGTACACGCAAGTGGCATGCAACATGATAAGAAATTTTACCTAATGCATTTGGGAATTCTGTTTTTAATTTATTTTCTTTATGTCGCAACATTAAATATTCAAAGGGGTCATAAAATGCTTCTTTCACCTTCTGTACATCTTTATCATCAGGAAACATTAATGGCAGCTCTTGTTTAAACATCAAAACACAAGATGGAACGGCAGCCATTAAGTCATAACCTTCATCAACCAGTTTCGCTAATGCGGGTATATTTGCTTCTTTAGCCTTTGCTACTGCTTCTAAATCACCGAGCTCTAACTTTGGCATACCACAACATTGTTCTTTTTCAGCCAGTACAACTGGAATATTATTGTGATCTAGTACAGCAACCAAGTCTTCATTCATACCCGGTTCATTACGGTTGCCATAACAGGTTGCAAACAAAGCAACTTTGCCATTGGTTAACTCACCAGTATCTACTTCTGTAACGGTGCTACCCGTAAAACGTTGTCGGAATGATTTACTTTCATATTTTGGTAATTTTGCTTTTGCAGAGATACCAATTGTCGCTTCCATAATTTTACGTACAGGCTTAATGTTGTTAACAAAATTAACTGTTTGAGCAATCACAGGCGTACCTACAATAGAACCTACTGTATCCGTTGAAGATAATACTTTATTTCGTAAACTTGCACCCTGTTCTTTAAACTGAACAGCTTTTGCTCGTAACATGACATGTGGAAAGTCAATATTCCATTCATGCGGTGGGATATATGGACATTTCGTCATATAACAAAGGTCGCAGAGATAACAATGATCAACGACCTTCCAATAATCTTTTTTATCAACCCCATCCACTTCCATGGTGGAGGATTCATCTACTAAATCAAATAAAGTCGGAAATGAATTACATAAACTGACACAGCGGCGACAACCATGACAAAGATCAAAAATACGTTCCATTTCCTGAAACAAATTTTCTTTGTCATAAAAACTTTCGCTTTTCCAATCTAATGGGTGACGAGTGGGAGCTTCAAGAGAACCTTCACGTGGTGCCATAGTACTTTCCTAAAATTAAATATGATATTGGCCACCAAGGACACGAAGAACACAAAGGGAAATCTTAAAGATTAAACCACTGGGGACACAGGGTTCACGGGGATAACAAAAAATTGTTTTCCCTGTGCCCCCAGTGTTCCCTGTGGTTAAAATTCTTAGTGTTCTTCGTGTCCTTGGTGGCTCATAAATAAATACGGGGTCATTAATGACCCCGTATTTATGACATTATCACTATGGATTAAGAATCCAAAGAATCTAATGCTTTTTGGAAACGGTTCGCATGCGAACGCTCTGCTTTCGCTAAAGTTTCGAACCAATCAGCGATTTCATCGAAGCCTTCTTCACGAGCAGCTTTAGCCATACCAGGGTACATATCAGTGTACTCATGAGTTTCACCGGCAATTGCTGCTTTTAAGTTATCAGACGTTGCGCCAATTGGTAAACCTGTTGCTGGATCGCCACTTTCTTCCAAGTATTCTAAGTGTCCGTGTGCGTGGCCAGTTTCACCTTCTGCAGTTGAACGGAATACAGTTGATACATCGTTATAGCCTTCTACGTCCGCTTTTGCTGCGAAATAAAGGTAACGACGGTTTGCTTGAGACTCACCTGCAAATGCATCTTTGAGGTTTTGCTCTGTTTTACTTCCTTTTAAAGCCATGATAGTTCTCTCCTAGCTGTTAAAGTGATGGATACAAATTCTTATATTTAGACTGATTCTAAAGTTAAGATAAAAATAGCGGAACCTGCTCAAACTGTCAATACAAAAACTGAATTTCAGCATAATATTGGCAATTGACGATGGGCATCGAGTAAGCTAACTTAGCCGCGTTTTACCGTGAACATAATGGCAGGAAATTGAAATTGAGCAAGAAAAAAACCAGCAAAAAATCAACTAAAAAAACCGATACTCTCAATTTTGAAGATTCTATGGTTGAATTGGAATCTTTAGTTGAACGTATGGAAAATGGCGAACAATCTCTTGAAGATTCATTAAAAGATTTTGAACGAGGCATTGCTCTAACTCGAAGCTGTCAAAAATCTCTGCAAGAGACCGAGCAAAAAATTCAGCAGCTCATCGAAAAAAATGGCAAGGATGAATTAGTAAACTTCGAAGAAGAATAATTAACTCTGAATTCTCTCGTCATTGCGAGCGATAGCGCGGCAATCTGTTAGAAGTGTGCTCGTTATCATGAGATTGCTCCGCTATCGCTCACAATGACAGGACAAAATAAACATGACAATAAATATAGAACAACAAATCGAACAATGGCGCCAACGCTCAGAAGCGAGCCTTGAAAAATGGCTTCCTTCAGAAGACATTAACCCCGCTCAACTGCATCAAGCAATGCGTTATTCAGTCTTAAATGGAGGCAAACGTATACGGCCAATATTAGTTTATGCCGCCGGTTATGCTGTCGCTGCTGACGAGATTGCACTAGATGCTCCAGCGAGTGCGGTAGAATTTATTCATGCCTACTCTTTAATTCATGATGATTTACCCGCAATGGATGATGATGATTTACGCCGTGGCAAACCTACCTGCCATAAGGCTTTTACTGAAGCCCAGGCCATCCTTGCCGGTGATGCCTTACAATCTCTGGCTTTCCATACCATCGCTCATGGTTTGCCAAACAATATTCCAGCGGAACAAAAACTCGATATATTAGATGCATTGGCTATCGCCAGTGGCTCTCGTGGTATGGCAGGTGGTCAGGCCATTGATCTTGCCGCTGTGGGAAAATCTCTCAACATTGCTGAGCTCGAAGATATGCACGTGCATAAAACCGGTGCCTTAATCCGTGCAAGCGTAAAAATGGGTGCCTTGTGCCAGCCAAAAATTGATAACGAACAAATTAAAAAGCTGGATCATTTTGCCAAATGTATTGGCCTCGCATTCCAGATTCAGGATGATATTTTAGATGTCACCAGTGATACTGAAACACTGGGTAAAAAACAAGGTGCTGATATCGCCTTAAATAAACCCACCTACCCTGCACTTTTAGGCCTGGATGGCGCGCGTGAAATGGCAACGGAACTACACAAAGAAGCACATGAAAGTCTTGATATATTTGCCGAAAAAGCCGAGCCATTGCGCTGGTTGGCCGACTATATTGTAAAGCGCAATTACTAAAATTAAGGTCAAAATCAAAAGATCTCAACGCAAAGGCGCAAAGAACGCCAAGGTCGCAAAGAAAACCCTTTAAGTTATTTGAGTATAACTTACCTAATGTTTTTAATTTTTACTCTTTCCCTCTGCGTACTTTGCGGTTCTTTGCGCCTTTGCGTTGAGATCTTTTGATCTTATCTTTTGACTTTATCCCCCGCTAAGCCCATGATCCATTCATATGACTGAACAAAACACACAATCCTTGCTCCAGCAAATTGATAATCCTTCTCAAATGAAGGAATTGTCTATCGCAGAGCTAGGTACGCTTGCGGGTGAATTACGTGAATTTATTATTCAGTCTGTTAGTAAATCAGGTGGCCACCTTTCTTCTGGCTTAGGTACAGTTGAACTCACCATCGCTTTACACCACGTTTTTAATACCCCGGACGATCGCCTGGTGTGGGATGTAGGTCATCAAAGCTATCCGCATAAAATTCTCACTGGGCGCCGTGAGAAAATGTCCACAATACGGACAAAAGATGGGCTTAGCGGCTTCCCTCGTCGTGAAGAGAGCCCTTATGATACTTTTGGTGTTGGTCATTCAAGTACCTCTATCAGTGCTGCTCTGGGCATGGCAATTGCCGCAAAAGCCCAAAATAGTGAACGACGTGTTGCAGCCATTATTGGTGATGGTGCATTAACGGCTGGCATGGCTTTTGAGGCCCTGAATCATGCTGGGGATCTGGATGCAAATTTACTCGTTATTTTAAATGATAATGATATGTCGATTTCCCCAAATGTTGGCGGCATGTCGAATTACCTCGCTAAATTGCTCTCGGGTAAATTGTATTCGAGCATGCGTGAAGGCAGTAAAAAAGTCCTCGGCAAAATGCCATCGGTGTGGGAGCTCGCACGCAAGGCAGAAGAACATATGAAAGGCATGGTTGTACCTGGCACATTATTCGAGGAGCTTGGATTTAATTATATCGGTCCTATAGATGGCCACGATATGGATACATTGGTCACCACCCTGAGTAATATGCGAAAACTTCACGGCCCACAATTTCTCCATATTGTGACGACAAAAGGCAAAGGTTATACACCTGCTGAAGAAAATCCGATTGCTTTTCACGGTGTGGGTAAATTTTGTCCAGAGTCAGGCAAACTTGAAAAATCGTCAGCGAAATCACCAACTTACACTCAAGTTTTTGGCTCATGGCTCTGTGATATGGCCAAAGCTGACGAGAAACTCGTTGCCATTACTCCTGCAATGCGTGAGGGCTCAGGTTTAGTCGAATTTTCCGAACAATTTCCAGAGCGGTACTTTGACGTTGGTATTGCCGAGCAACATGCGGTGACAGTCGCGGCCGGCATGGCTTGTGATGGCTTAAAACCGGTTGTTGCCATTTATTCTACTTTTTTACAGCGTGCGTATGATCAGTTGATCCACGATGTTGCTTTGCAGAATTTACCTATCTTGTTTGCGATAGATCGTGCCGGTGTTGTAGGCCCGGATGGCGCGACCCATGCGGGTAGTTTTGATATCAGTTATTTACGTTGTATTCCAAATATGACCATTATGGCGCCAAGTAACGAGAATGAGTGCAGACAAATGTTAAGCACGGGATTTGCGCTTAATAGTCCCTCAGCTGTACGCTATCCACGTGGCACAGGCCCAAACAGTAAAGTTAACACTGACTTTACAACGTTACCTATTGGTAAAGCTGAAATTTGTTCTAAGGGACAGCATATTGCCATTCTGGCGTTTGGTAGTGTTTTAGCCGAAGGTCTTGAAGTGGCTAGTAAACTGAACGCAACAATCGTCAATATGCGCTTTATTAAACCACTTGATGAAAACTTATTACTGCAACTAGCAAGTGATCATGATGTTCTGGTTACCCTTGAAGATAACGCGGTTATGGGCGGTGCAGGCAGTGCAGTCAACGAATTTTTACTCAAGCAACAATGCCAAAACCGTATACTTAACCTTGGTTTACCGGATATTTTCATGGAACATGCTAGTCGGGAGCAGATTCTGGATGATGCAGGCCTATCAACTTCTGCTATACTGCGCGCCGTTGAAGACTTTCTAAAGACAGAAGAACTTGCAAAACATGTCACACTCGCTTAAATTCCCAACCTGATTACTCAAGTATTATGACTAAACGATATACAATGAAAATCCTATTGGATTTTGCCGCCGCTCACCTCCTTCGCGACTATGAAGGTGTTTGTAACCGTTTACATGGACACAACTGGAAAGTTGAAGTTCTTGTTACGGCCACAAAACTGGATAATGTCGGTATGGGCATGGATTTTAAAGTTATTAAAGATGCGACGCGGGAACTCATCGGAAAACTGGATCATCGCAACCTTAACGATATTCCTCCTTTCGATAAGATTAACCCTACGGCAGAAAATATCTCTGAATATTTATACGGCGAGTTATCAAGAATGTTAAATACAGATGACATCAAAGTCAGCGCTGTAACTTTATGGGAAACAGACAGAGCTAGTGTTACCTTCTCTGAAGACTAACTGTCCCTTTATTAATATTGGAAAATTAGAAGTATGAGCCAAGATAAGAAAGCACCGATGGAAGACGTACAAAACAGTCAAGATACACGCCAGATCCCGATTAACAAAGTTGGAATCAAAGATATCCGTCATCCTGTTCGTGTCGCTGATCGTAATGGTACAGAACAACATACCATTGCCAACTTTAATATGTATGTGAACCTGCCACATAATTTTAAAGGCACACACATGTCACGCTTTGTGGAAATATTAAATAACCACGAGCGTGAAATCACCGTAAAATCATTTAAAGAAATGATGGTAGAGATGACAGAACGTTTAGAAGCTGATTCTGGTCATGTAGAAATGAGCTTCCCTTATTTTGTCAACAAAACTGCGCCCGTTTCTAACGTTCAAAGCCTAATGGATTATGATGTCACTTTTATTGGTGATTTTGTAGATGGCGATAATAAATTCACGTTAAAAGTTTTAGTTCCTGTTACCAGCCTTTGCCCTTGTTCGAAAAAAATATCAGACTATGGTGCACACAACCAACGTTCACACGTCACTGTCACTGCGACACTTAAAGACTTCATGTGGATTGAAGAAATTATCGATTTGGTAGAAAAAGAAGCATCTTGTGAATTATATGGCTTACTAAAACGTCCAGATGAAAAAGCCATTACTGAACGCGCATATGACAATCCAAAATTTGTTGAAGACATGGTGCGTGATGTTGCTGCACGTTTAAACTCTGAAGATCGTATTAGTGCTTATATTGTAGAGTCAGAAAATTTTGAATCCATTCACAATCATTCAGCTTATGCTTTAATTGAAAATGACAAAACTAAAAAATAGTCATTTCGATTAATTTTTAAATTAAAAAGGCGCTGATTATAGTATATCCAGCGCCTTTTTATATTTTGCAAATACAAATTAAAACTTTTGTTTAAGCAACATTACTTGTCCCTGGCGTTGCATTTCAACCCGGTTCAAAAATGAATTACCTAACAATACTTCGCGAGGTGAATTCCCTTCCAGCACTCCCGCTTCAACATTGGTTAATTCAATTTCACCTACTCTCACTTTATCGAGAATCACTCGGTAAACCGGAGCGACACCATTAGCTGTTGAAACCATTGCACGTTTACCAGTATAACGAAAGTTAATTCCTAAACTACGTGCCTGATGTGAGTTCATTGCAATCCAGGTGGCACCTGTATCAACTAAAAAATTAACCGGGTGACCATTAATAAAACCTGCCGTAGTGTACATACCATTAATCGGCATTATTTTAGCTTCAGCTCTTTCTTTTTTCTTAAACGTTGTACTCACATGTCGTCCAAGCCTGAATTCTTGCTCTTTCCCATCAACCTCGAGAATGGCAACATCACTATCTGCAAATATTAGTTTAATGCCTTCAGGACTCACTTTGCCTTTTTTAAGAGTACGCTGCTTACCATCTATTTTGACAATTGCCCGATCTTTAAAAAGACCTAAGACAATAATATCTGTAGCAAAAGAAAATTGAGTTGTTATAAAACAAAAAAAACTTATAATAATAAATTGTTTCATGTTTAAGTTATCTTTTAATATCTACGAATTTTATATTTATGACCAGAAGCATGTCTCATATCAATTTTCACTCTATTAGGTGACCAACCATGTTTTAGATCATGCGCTTCAACAAAAATTATTTGTGTATCACTGCTAATTTTAAAATTGCTTAACGAACGAGTAAAAGGTTGTTCATTGACATGGGGATGATATAAGGTGCGTTCGCCTATTTCATTTCCGTTCTTATCAACTAAACGCCAGGCATCTGCATAATGCTCCCAGCCGGTATCAGCATGGTTTAATGTAACATCAGCACGCCACGTTCCTGTGTGCCCGGTTAAAATTACTTTAACAATTTCAACATCGTTGGCAAAAACAGACGTTGTTGCTAGCAAAGTAATAAATGCCAGGCATTTTTTTAGATGCACTTTCATTTTCCTTCTAAAGGCTATTTTAAAAAATATAATAATGTATCAATTGCAGTACCACTAAAGCATACACTCCAGCGACAAGATCATCCAACATTATTCCCAGCCCACCCTTTACATTGAGATCAATGACACTGATTGGCCAGGGTTTCCAAATATCGAATAAACGAAACAAGATAAAACCAATAACAATCCATAACCAGCCAGTGGGTGCAAATAACATTGTTAACCAATACCCTAAAAACTCATCCCAGACAATAGCCGGATGATCATGGCCACCTAATTTTTTAGAGGTCTTTTCACACAAAACTATTCCTGCTATTGAACCAATAACTAAAACAGTGACATATGTCCATGTTGAAAGCATTGAAAGAGGGATATAAAGTAATACAGCTACAACAGTGCCCGCTGTACCGGGAGCAAAAGGTGACAAGCCGCTGCCAAAACCTAAACTTAAAAAATGAACGGGGTGAAAAATAATATCACGGGGTTTATTCACAATTTAGTCCTTATTCTTTTTTGCCACAAAGGACTCAAAAAACACTAAGAAAAGAAACAATTAACCACAGGGAACACTGGGGTCACAGGGAAATAAAATAATTATAATCCCAGTGTGCCCCGTGTACCCTGTGGTTAAATCTTTAAAATTTTTCCTGGAGTTCTTCATGTCCTTTGTGGCTGCATATAATTTAGTTATCTATAAAATGTTGATATCCTGTTCCCTGAATATCAATTTCTTTATTGTCTTTAATGCATCTTACACCTGGCGTACTTTCAATTTCACCAATGCACGTTGCCAATATATTTTTTTTATTAATTTCTTTTTCAAAATCAGCTTGTTTACCAGAAGGAATAGTAAAACAAAGTTCGTAATCATCTCCTCCAGATAATACCAGAGATGTAATCAAAATCTCATCGGTTAAGTTAAGGTTGAATTCTTTTGATAACGGAATATTTTCAAAATAAATAGTTGCACCAACATCGCTACTGTCAGCAATGTGTTTAAGATCGGCAATTAAACCATCCGAAATATCAATACACGAACTGGCATACTCACTTAATAATAATCCAAGTTCAATTTGTGGCTTAGGTCGGTTTAATCTTTGCTGTAAATAATCAACACTTTCTTCGCAAAGTAAACATTGACCTTGCCATGCAGCTAACGCTAATGCTGCATCACCAATCGTGCCAGAAATATAAACTTTATCTGCAGCTTGTGCATTATTTCGAGTTAATGCTTTACCAATAGGGACAAAACCATTAATCGTTATTGATATACAAAGCGGTCCATTAGTGGTGTCGCCACCAATAAGTTGTACATTGTAATGTTTAGCGATGGACGAAAGGCTTTCACTAAAATCTTTTAACCATTTTTCATCAGCATCAGGTAACGTTATTGCGAGTGTAAACCAGGCAGGTTCAGCCCCCATTGCGGCCATATCACTTAAATTAACAGCTAAAGCTTTGTACGCGATATCTTGTGGGGATGTTTCTATTGGGAAATGTACCCCCGCTACGAGGGTATCAACCGACTGTACTAATTGATGTTGCTGATGATGCCTGGAAACATCCAGGATTGCGGCATCATCACCTATACCAAGAACAACATCATCTCGTGTCTGACTAATGGAAGATGGCGTAAAATATTGCCGGATGATGTCAAACTCAGACGGCATCGACTTAACATTAACCGCCTTTTTTGGCGGCAACCTCTGCTTTGCGTAATTTTTCAGCCAGTTTATCCATAGTGCCATTCACAAATTTATAGGCTTGATCAGCACCAAATGTTTTTGTTAACTCAATCGCTTCATTAATAACAACACGATAAGGAATATCGATTCGATTTTTTAATTCAAAACAACCTAATCGCAAAATTGCTTTTTCCACCAGATCTACTTCTTTGAACGGGCGTTCTGACAATGGTGATATTTCTGCATCAAGCTCTTCTACTTGTGTCGTAATACCATTAAGCAATTCATTAAAATATGGGCGATCGAACTTACGTGTCTGATGCTCAATTAAAAATTGCTGCTCGATATCTTTCGGGGCATTAGCAGATACCTGCCATTCATACAAAGCCTGTACAGCATAACGACGAGCACGACTACGATCACTAGTTATTGACACAAACTACTCCGTTTAACCAATATTTTTTAACAAGTTAACCATTTCAATTGAAGACAAGGCCGCTTCCTCGCCTTTGTTACCGGCTTTGGTTCCAGCACGTTCAATTGCTTGTTCTATGGTATCAACCGTTAACACACCAAAAGCAACCGGAATTTCATATTCCATCATACTTGAAGCCATTCCTTTCACAGCTTCACCCGCAACATATTCAAAGTGCGGAGTACCACCACGAATAACAGCACCTAATGTAATAATGGCATCATATTTTTTACTTGCTGCCATTTTTTTAACTGCAAGTGGAATTTCAAAGGCACCTGGTACATAAACAACTTCGAGGTTACTTTCTTCTGCACCGTGACGTTTCAGGCAATCAATCGCACCGGCTAATAAGTTTTCAACAACAAAACTGTTCCAACGCGTAACAACCACGCCAAAACGTGAACCTTTTACGACCATGTCGCCTTCAATTTTTTTAATATTATTCATCATCTTTACCTATAATATTTTCATTTTATTACCCGTCATTGCGAGAAGTGTAACGACGAAGAAATCTCATAAGAAGTGCCATTTTGCATGAGATTGCCGCAGCGCGCGTTGCTTGCCTCGCAATGACGTGGTTATTATATAACTAAAAAATTTCTGACGTTTTCTCTGGCAAGGCAAATATTGATGAAAAAGCGGAATGTACACGAAGTACATGAGCATTTTGAATCAATATTTAACGCCGCCAGAGGAAATGTCAGGAATTTTAATCATGTACGTATTCAGTAACTTCAAGTCCAAAACCAGATAACGCATGCATTTTCTTTGGCGCACTCATCACTCGCATCTTACGAACACCTAAGTCCATTAAAATTTGTGCACCAATACCGTATGTCCGCAAGTCATCACCATGTACTGCTTCTGAATGTTCTTCACCTTTATCATGCTTATTATAATGTTTAATCATATTAACAAGCATGTTTGATTCTTCAGCCAGACGTAAAATAATAATAACACCCTCGCCTTCATCAGAAATACGTTTCATTACATCACGTAATGGCCAACCACAATCTTCACGTTGACTACCAAACATATCACACATGCTATTTTCAACATGAACACGCACCATGGTAGGCTTTTCAGGTTCAGGATTTCCTTTTACCAGGGCTAAATGAACCTGACCATCAGTCATATTACGGTAGGCATGTAATTTGAAATCACCGACTTCGGTTGGCATATCACAATCTGCAGCACGTTCAACCGTCTTTTCATTTTTTAGTCGATATTCAATTAAGTCCGCAATGGTACCGATTTTTAAATTATGTTCTTTCGCAAAAACTTCTAAATCAGGACGACGCGCCATGCTGCCATCTTCTTTTAGGATTTCAACGATAACAGATGCCGGTTCTCTACCTGCAAGACGTGCAATATCACAGCCTGCTTCAGTGTGGCCTGCACGTGTTAACACTCCACCCGGTTGTGCCATTAATGGAAAAATATGCCCTGGTTGCACAATACTTGCTGCAGTTGCATCTTGAGCAACAGCCGCTTGAACCGTGACCGCACGATCACCTGCAGATATACCTGTCGTTACACCTTTTGCCGCTTCAATACTCACAGTAAAGTTAGTTGCGAAAAACTCATTATTATCTTCAACCATTAACGGTAACTTTAAACGTTCACAGCGGTCTCTGGTTAAGGTTAAACAAATGAGTCCACGACCAAATGTTGCCATGAAGTTAATGTCTTCGGCTTTCACACAATCTGCAGCAATAATAAGATCGCCTTCATTCTCGCGATCTTCATCATCCATAAGGATAACCATTTTACCTGCCGCGATATCTTCTATAATTTCTTTTGCGCTATTCAGTGCCATAATTTTGTCTTTTAAACTCATTCAATAAAACTTCAATTTAATTTTTGTTAGCTCCGCTTCGCTTGAGCTAACCTACAAATTGTTTGTAGGTCGGTTCAAGGAGCGCTGTAGAACCGCTGTGCGTTTCATTCAGCACTTCTTCGCTATGCTCAGTCGCGCGTGACGGAACCGACAAATATAATGTTGGGTTCGTCGCTTTGCTTCTTAACCCAACCTACGCCTATTTATAACTATTTTATAAAACCGTGCTCATGAAGTGACGCCATACTGATACCTGAGCTTTCCACATCAGCTGCATTATCACCTAAAATTAAACGCTCAAGATAACGCGCGATAATATCCACTTCTAAATTTACTTCTGTTCCAACTTTAAACTGTCCCATTGTTGTTTCCTGCAAAGTATGTGGCACAATGTTGAGTTCAAATATCGCACCCTTCACAGCGTTAACCGTCAAACTAATGCCATCGACACAAACAGAACCCTTTTCTGCAATATACTTCGCCATTTCATCGGGCGTTTGAATATGAAAACGTACTGAACGTCCATCATTAAACCTTTCAACAACTTTACCAATACCATCTACGTGGCCACTTACAAGATGTCCACCTAAACGTGTTGTCGGAGTTAAGGCTTTTTCAAGGTTCGCTTTTGTACCTACAGTTAATGATTTAAAAGTAGTACAGGATAAGGTTTCACCTGATACATCAGCCCAGAAACCATCTCCTGGTAATTCAACCGCGGTTAAACAAACACCGTTGACAGCAATACTATCGCCCAGTTGTACATCGGCTAAATCAAGTTGATTAGTTAAAATGCGTACTCGCGCATCATCGCCTTTCATTTCAATAACCGCGACTTCACCTATAGATTGAATAATTCCTGTAAACATATTTATCTTTACTGTTTTCCAAATATTTAATTATTTTCACCTGTCATTGCGAGAAGAAATTGAAAAAGAATTTTTCAATTTTGACGCGGCAATCTCAAGACTCTAAGGTTTAACCATGAGATTTCCGCAGTCACTTTGTTCCCTCGCAATGACAGGTTTAAATTAGCTACCTAAATGTCGAACCTTCGCGGTTATGCGTATATCCTGCCCGACTAATCTTTGATCTGTTATATCCAGCTCAATTTTATCTTGCATAGACTCTAAACCCGGCAAAGAAAATAAGCCTCGCGCATTGTTACCCATTAAAATCGGCGCCATATAAATAATCAATTCATCAATTAAGCCTGCCCGTAACATGGCACCACTCAATGTCGCACCCGTTTCAAGTAAGACATCATTAATTTGCATGTCACTTAGCTGTTGTAATACAGATGCTAAATCAACACTGGTATTACAGTATGGCATCATATGAATATCAGCACCGGCATCCTTTAATGCCTGCGCAATATGCTCATCAGTACTGCATGTCATTAATACTGTTTGGCCAGGCTCTTTTAACATTTTCGAATCGGTTGGCATGCTTAAGTTAGTATCAACCACAACACGAACGGGTTGAGACTCAACACCTTCTAACCGAACCGTCATAGATGGATTATCGGCCAATACCGTTCCAACACCCGTTAAAATTGCTGAACTTCTGGCGCGTAAACGTTGTATAAAAGTTTGATGTGCACCAATAATAAACAACGTCAACGATAATAGCAACCATATTCGTTTTATCACAATTTCTAGATATCAAGCTAAAGTGTTCCCGTAGGTTTTAATATCCTATAAAAGGATAAATCTTGTTTCGCCTCAAGTCCTTCACCCATGTGCAATTTCCCATCTTTCTCGATGCGCACAAATTTGTCAGTAAATATGTCTTCCTTTTTAGGATTCCAAAATAATTCTTCCGTATCAAGTCTGTCACCAGTATTATAATCCCGGATTATCACATTTCCGGTAACTTTATAAAGATCCTCCTTTCTGGTGTAGTAACAATAGTCAGCTTTTAAAGTAGAGGAAGGTTTGCCTTCTTTATCAAAAAATTCTAAAAACAAGCCCTCAGGAAACTCATCGTCGCCATTGGC
>JAUVEN010000047.1 GCA_030594815.1 Gammaproteobacteria bacterium | reverse complement strand
CATACTCGGGGTATAAGTCCCCCACTCTGGCTTATCAATCAATAAAACCGCAAGCATAAATAAACTGATCAATAACACCGAGCGGCTTAACCAAACGGCCATTAAACTCTGGTAACAGGTTTTTTTATCTGATGATTGATTTGCCCGCACCGAAAACAAAGTATGTGTCGCAATAGTACACGGTTCAAAAAAAGCCAGTAAACCGAGCAAAATGGCCGTAGTAAGTAACAGGGTAATCATTGTGCTGTATCCAGCTTATTTTGAATATTCTGGCCCAGCTGCTTCTCTAACTCAGCCCGTAGTTTTTTTGCCGAGGGTAAACTGGAAAAAACCAGCTCACTGTTAATAGCGATAGAAGGTGTCGACATCACACCCAGTTCTATCGCATGATCCATTTCATCGAGAATATTCACTTCCCGCCACTTAATTCTGTCCCCACCAAGCTCATCGGCCAGTTGGCGTAATACATCCTTTGCGTGACCACACTTGCTGCAACCCGGTGAGTAAAAGACTTCTATATTTAACATCTTCATTTTTAAAAACTCTTTATCTGCAATGATTAACATAACTATACATACTGGAGTCAGCTCCAGGTCAAGCAACAAAATAGATTTAATGAACTATTTCTCCCAAATAAAGTCTGTACTAACATACAGAGCAAAAACATCAGGATTAGATCATGAGCAATAAACCTCTCACCATTGGATTTTTAGCCAAAGCCGCCAACGTAAATATCGAGACCATTCGCTATTACCAGCGTATTGGCTTAATCACAGAACCGGAGAAACCACTAAAAGGTTATCGCTCTTATCCCACAGAAACCCTGAAACGGATTAAGTTCATTAAACGTGCGCAGCAATTGGGATTTAACTTAAAAGAAATCGCTGAATTATTACAATTGGGGGACGGCAACTCCAAAGATCACTGTTCCTATGTACGGCAGCGAGCAGAGTGCAAACGAGAGTATATTGATCAACAAATTAATGATTTAAAAAATCTTAGCAGTACGCTAACGCAGCTTATCAACTCTTGTAAAAGTGATAACGGTAGTCAACATTGTGCAATTGTTGAAACCTTAACAGCCCAATGAGTAAGGAGCTTGACTCAGTACCTTAATACGGAGTTTATACTTATCACATAAATACCATTAAGTAAGATGGATAAAGGAATACTGTAGAACCCACCTACTTTATTTAATATATCTGCTGACACTTTTGCAGTTCGACGTTAATGGACAAAACATGATGGGCTCAACAAAAATTAATAACCGCTCTTACATTCCAAGCACCATTGCAGCAGGTCTTGCCGCCATAGGCGCATCAGTTTGTTGCATCGGCCCGCTGGTTTTAATGGCTCTTGGTATCAGTGGAATCTGGATTAGTTACCTCACCGCGTTTGAACCTTATCAGCCCATTTTCGTTACCATCTCTCTGGTATTTTTATTTTTATCATTTCGTAAACTTTATATCCTACCTCGGCAATGTGCTGATGGTGATAACTGCGCTTTGCCAGGCGTGTTACGAAAGCAACGAATAATATTCTGGCTGGTTACGGTTCTATTAATAGCACTACTCACCTTTCCTTATTACGGATTGATGTTCTTCGAATAACTGTTTTTCAGGTAAATTATTTTTATACATTTTGGAGTAAACAATGATTTCAAATGTCTGTTCAGTTCTATTATTAATTTTTACATTATCAGCATTGTCGTTTAACAGTCATGCTGCTGAGACTAAAACCATTACATTAGATGTACCTGGTATGACTTGTAAGTTTTGTCCTATCACTATTCGTAAAGCATTAAAAAAAGTATCCGGTGTTACAGAAGTTAAATCGGAATTTGAAACTAAAACCGCAACCGTAACATTTGATCCAACTAAAACAAATATTGAAATATTAATCAAAACAACAGCTAATACTGGATATCCTGCAACCTTAAAAAAGTAAACAGGTTTCATCATGAGTGAATGCTGTGGCGGCCAAAATGGTAAGGAAACAGGCGAGGATAAAAAATCATACCCTCGAAAATTCACTTGCCCGGAAAATGAGCAGCAATATATTGAAGTAGAGAAAAAAACCATTTTGCTACATATTAAATCCCCGTGGGGAAATCCATTACAAGAAGATAAATATTATTTCTGTGATGATGCGGATTGTGATGTAGTCTATTTTGGAATAGAAGGTTCAGTTATTAATAAATCTCAATTAAGAACGGTCGTCGGTAAAAAAGAAAAAGATGAAAACGCACTAGTTTGTTATTGCTTTGGCGTGAGCAAAGTACTTGCGGCACAAAATACTGAGATTAAAACCTACATTACGCAACAAACAAAAGAAAAAAACTGTGCCTGCGAAGTTAGAAATCCGTCAGGCCGCTGCTGTTTAAAAGATTTCCCCAAATAATCTGAATAAAATTAATATATCTGTCATATATCTGTAAGCCCTTCTTAATACTTTGCCTCCATAGTCTCTTCAGTTACTAACCAACCGTTAAATCACAAAAGGGACTAAAACGATGTTTTTTAAACAATCAATATTTAATAACAAAGTTGCTGTATTTACTGTTGCAACATCTTTAGTTTTATCTGCTGCAGCTATTGCAGATGGACATAAAACATTCAAATTCAAGAAATTAGAATCATCAGCCAATGCTGCCGATTGGAATGCAGAAAAGCCATGGAAATTACCTCGAGGTTTTACCCAATCTGTTGTTTCTGATGAATCAAACTTAAATATTTATCCTGAAGGACTTGATGACTGGCACGATATGAATACTGTTAATGAAACAGGTAAAAATGCCGGTCGTTATATGTATCGCACCCATGAAGTACGTTTAGGTAATGGTAATAGTATTATTGATGGAATTGGAGGTACTGTTTCTGTTGTTGACCTTAAAACAGGTGTAACAAAAATACTGGCTCAAGATCAAAGCTACACTGCTTTAGACGGAATCCGCTGGACACCATGGGGTACATTATTATTTGCTGAAGAAACTGCAGGTGGTCGTCTTTTTGAAATTATCTTAAATGAAGATATGACCTCAGCAAAAGAAATTATCGACCGTCCAGATGTGGGTCGTTTAGCTCACGAAGGAATTGATATCGATAAAGAAGGTAATATCTATATTGTTGACGAACATCGTGGCCGTACTTCAGGTTGCAACGGTGTAGTTCCTTGTGGCGGCGGCATTTATAAATTTGTACCCAATAACTATGGTGATTTATCAGAAGGTTCATTATTCATACTAAAAGTTGATGCTGCTGATGGACTTGGTAACGCTGAATGGGTTGGGCCGATTGATCCGCTTACAGCTAGAGAATCGGGTTCTTTCGCGGGTGGTCAAAGCTACCAACGTCCTGAAGATCTCGAGGTTATTGGTGATACTTTATATGTTGCTATTACGGAAGGTCCACAAGATACCGCAACAGAAGAAGGTAGCCTGGAATTTCAGAGCGAATTGTATGAAGGCCGTGTTATTGCTATCAACCTTAATAAAATGACTGTTCGCAATTTTGTTAAACCAGGAGTAAATGTAGCCATTGAAATTGGTAAACCAGGTGAAGACGGTCATCAAACAGGTTTTGATAGCGTTGATAATCTAGCTGAAGCACCCAATGGTGATTTAATTATGATTGAAGATAACAAACCTTCAGACATATGGTTTGCTTCAAGAAAGACAGATGAACTTGGTGCATCTAAGAGTGTTAAATTATTCGCTTCATTAACAGATCCGGATGCAGAAGGAACAGGGATTTACTTTAGCCCTACCGACCCAAAAACGTTGTATGTCAACATACAACATTCTACGGCAGAAGACGGTGATGGTACCTGGGCTATCACTCGTGGACAGGATGATTAAAACTTAATTATTACTGGTCGTTAAAACAAGAAAAGGGATACGATATTCGTATCCCTTTTTTATTTAAAATGAAAAAGTGTTGATCTAACATCAATCAATTAAGGTTTTATATGCTCTTCGTAGGTGCGAAATTTTGTACATGGATGTACTTATATCGTGATGACAAGGATGTCATTGAGCGGTACATTCGCACGCAGCGGTAAAAAAAATAATTGTGCTTATTATTAACACCGCGTTCGAATAACACCCTCGAATATAATTTCTATGTGGGGCACTACGATTCGAACCTACATTAAAGGACGGAATTAATTGCATTTTTTAAATCATCCATAGATTTACAAGCATTGATTTTATCAGCGGATAATCCTGGCTTTAACTCGCCATCAATCAGTTCAAATATAACAGGGAAGTTTTTTTCTTCTAAAGAGTATTTATTTAAAAACTCATCACGGTGAAGAAACTCACATTCAACGCCTAGCTCCTCAATAAACTCTTTCCATTCACTACGCTCACTAAGATAAGAATGAGAAATGGCGCATAAATTACATTCGTATGTTTGCGGTGAAAATATCTTATGTGCAATATCCGTTAAGGTATTGAACATACCACTATCAGCGTTATATACGAAAACAAGGTGCTTGTTAGCCATTATCCTGTTGATTTCCTGTAAGAGTAAAATGTCGTATGGTTTTAAGACCTAACAATACCCAAGGAGTTCCATGCATCAATAAATCAAATATATCAATTGGCTTGGCTAAACTGCCATCAAATAGCATTTTCAATTTTTCCCAAACATGTGGCTCTGGCACAAATGGCGCCAAACCTAACATTAACGAGATAAGAATTAATGTTGTAAACGGGATTCTATCTAACCAGGTCATTTTTCTTTCCTTTAACTAATTTCATTCAATAAATTTTTATGCCTGAGTAAATCTTCAGGTCTATCCAGGTCGTGCATTATACCCAATTCCTTATATTCCCATGATAAATCATTTAATACTTTTTGTGTCTGAGAAAACACCTTGTCACTACTCCACGAAATATCAGTAAATAATTCCAGTGAAAATTTTCGCAAACCTAAAAGAACATAACCCCCATCTACAGCAGGGCCAATGACAGCATCATGCTCATTTAAGGCATCAAATGCCTGAGTAATATAATTCTTATCTATATCGGGGCAGTCGGTTCCAATTACAACGACTTTTTCATAAGTTTGTAATGCGACAGAAAAAGAAAAAGCCATTCTCTCCCCAAGATCAGCACCCTGTTGATTATTCAACGTGATGGGGAAATTATTTTCACAATCTAAAAAAAACAACGTATTCCGGTCAGGGGTACAACATAATTCAATATCATAATCTGTTAATTTCTTAGATAGCTCCAAAGTATTTAACGTGAGCCTTTTATGGATTATTAGTGACTGCTTAATAGAATAATCCGGTTGTAAACGTGTTTTCACCTCCCCCAGAACGGGAGACTTGGTGAAAATCAATAATTTATTTAATTTCTTAGCCATTATTTATATTGATCCACTAATTTATTAGCGCTCATACCTATCCAATATAAAAAACGTAACCGCCACATCAGCAATACCGTTGACAGGATTCCATTTCTTTCCCATCGACGACTCGAGGTAATTAAATTCGATTTTAAACAAACAGGTTTTGATATTTTTTTAAGTTTTTTACTCAAAGCAATATCTTCCATTAACGGAATATTCGTATAGCCATTTACCGATTCAAATGTTTTCCGTTTGACAAAAATACCCTGATCTCCCGTTGCAATACCGCTAAGACATGAACGAAGGTTTATCATTCGCTCAATTAAACGAAATAATATATTTGACCCTGACAACTTAATATTAAACCGTCCCCATTCCTGAGTTGCCAATGCTCGCTGAATATTATCAATCGCATTTTCTTGAATTAATGTGTCTGCATGCAAAAACCAAAAAACATTATGTTTAGCCTCGCCCACACCATTATTCATTTGTGTGGCGCGTCCTGATTTAGATGTTATAACTTTGTTAGATAATAATTCAGAAATAGAAACAGTTTTATCTGTACTACCACCATCAACAACAATAACTTCGTGTCCTTGCTGCCTATAAACTTGCAATTGTTGCAGCAGACCCTTAATAGAACCTTCTTCATTTAATACAGGGATGATGATTGAAACAAGCATTATTCTCACTCTATACTAATGTAGGTTGGTTCAAGGAGCACTGTAGAACCACTACGTGTTTTCCCAAGAACTCCAAAGGAGTTCATTAAGGATGACCCAACTGCACTTTGTTTGTTCTGGCCTTACCTCAGAACTGCAAACTTGTGCAGTTCATCAGGTACTACTTCGCGTTGCTTAGGTCGCATCAGCACTTCTTCGGTAACGCTCAGGTCGTGCGTGACGGAACCAACATTTTGTTGGCTCCGCTGCGCTTGAGCCCACCTACGTACTTTATTTGCTCGCAATGACATAACATAAACCGCCTCACGGATAGCGTGAAGCTAGAGAACAAGGCAAAAAGTTATGAAAAAGCGGAGCTTACACGTAGTAAGTGAGCACCCCAAGGGCATTTCCTCGTATTGTTTGTAACAATACTCAGGGCACTTTTGAATAGCTTTTTAACGCCGTTATCTATCTTCACGCTATTCGTGAAGTGCGCCACCGCAACTTGAGCCTTGCCCTGCTGTACACCCATAACAATGATCTGCAATCATAATGTCACGCTTATCTATGTTTTCATTAGTGATATCATTCAAATGCATTTTTTTACCTTTAGCTATCAAAGGCAAATCTAACATCTGATTAAAATCACAATCATAAACATATCCCTGCCAGTCTATACTTATTAAACTTCGACACATAACTGTTTGTAAATTTGTACTTTGATATGCACCTTTTAATAAGCCCATATACTCTTCAAAATTTCCTTTTGATACCAGGGTACTGCCAAAACGTTTAATAGGCATGTTCGTTAGGGTATAAAGATTATTAAAAAATATTCCATAACGATTATTTAATTCACGCTTATAATCTTGCTCTAACTGACATTGTGCAGGGGGTAAATCTGCACCAATAGGGTTGTACATTAAATTAAGCTCTAAACCACTTCCATCAATACCATAACCTGAAAGATTCAATAATTTAATTGCAGCTATACTTGTTTGAAAAACGCCATCGCCCCGTTGACCATCAACATTTTCTTCCAGGTAACAGGGTAATGAGGCAACAACTTCTATCTTATGCTGCGCTAAAAAATCTGCTGTATCTTCCTGTCCTTGTTCATGCAAAACGGTGAGATTACAACGGTCAATAATATGAATACCCATTGAATAAGCTTCAGTCACAAGATGTCGAAAATAAGGGTTCAACTCTGGCGCACCACCGGTTAAATCTAGTTTCTTAATATTACTATCTCGTAAAAAACGAATAACATCTTCGATCGTTTCTTCTTGCATGTTTTCTTTGCGTGTTGGCCCGGCATTAACATGACAATGCAAACAAGACTGGTTACATAAGTAACCAAGATTCACTTGCAAAGTTTCGAGTTGCCCACGTTTAATCGCAGGAAAGTCGGTTGTTGCTAATAGAGGTAAAGTTGCGTGCATATTTTATCCGTTTGTTTTCTTTTCAATTCTAACCGCTAAAAAACTGGAAAATGAAAAATAATCTGGCAATAATGTCTCGATTGTCTTTGCCAGTATACCAGCAGAAGGTATCAAGACTGCCGATTTAATTGTAGTTTTCAATTCAGGATTAATTTTATTACACCATTTTTTTATTTCAGAAACCGTATCCCAACGTGCGCCCTGATAACCGATGCTATTCTTTTTTAATACATGCAATAAACTGTGACGGTTCAGCACTCCTAGTATCACGCCATATCGACTGACCCTAAGCATTTCAGAGATTGCTTTTTCAGGTTCAGCAATAAAACACAGGCTCGTAATCGCCGAACAGTAATCAAATGAATTATCTGCAAACGGTAAAGCCTGCGCATCGCCTTCAAGATACTTCACCTTACTTTCTTTTATTTTCGCAAACTCAATCATTGCTGAATCAGGATCAAGCCCTGTCACTTGTAAACCTAACTGTTGAAAGCGTTGACTGAAGTAACCTGTACCACAACCAACATCCAATAAACTCTGACCCGCTTGAGGAGTAAAAAGTTTCAAAAGAACAGAAAATTCCTGTTGGCCAATCCAGCTTCCTCGGGCAGACTGATACCAGGCATCATAAACGGCTGGAATACTCATTTCACATGTAATTCTATTTTTTGTCGAAAAACATCATAAGCGATAGGGGTTTTATTTTCATAACTAATACGTTGTCGCCTTCTTTCATCCAATAAGTGATAACGTACCACCGCTTCTACGCTTACCGCTTTTTCTGCTTCAGAAATATCGATTTGATAATTACGAGGTTTCCCTCGTTGTAATCTTGTATCCTTCAGGTCAACAATAAAAGGGCGCCACATTACGGTACGCTTTATTGTACTGATGATTTCATTAAGCACATTATTATTTTTATCCAATACGCGTAACTGTATCGTTAAATGACGATCCGGTGTTCCGGTTGGAACATAATGTGCTGCACCTGAATTCATTATCATCAGTGTGAATAGTCGCTTACCTTTAAATGATGGTTTTTTATCCATCAAATCATCTTCGGAAAACTTTATGGTTAGTGCACTTTTCACCATCGCAGGATCATGTCCGCCTCGCCATAAATGTTGACGTGTATCTCGTATCACACCACCTTTCACTAATGATCGTCTCTTCAATGGCATATGACATTCAACACAGCCTAATGATGAGCTATCGGATACCAGATGCTCACCGCTCATTCCCGTTCTATTAGCTTTTTTGTTATTCGTTGTTGATTGGGAACGTGAACTTTCAATTTCTGCTACTGTGCCACACGGTGGAAAACGGAAAAAGGTATCCCACTTATCGCCTTCAACAATATGACATCGCACACACACCTGGTTAGGATCTTCCAGTTTCTTTGTTGGATGAGGAGCATTGGTATTACCGTTCACCCCTACAATTTTGCCGTCTCGATAATGACAGGCAGCACACGTTACACCTTCATGTTGTAACTTTGAATCAAAGTCAGGATTATCTTCCAGAATAGGATCCCACTTATCCGTATCACGATAACCTAATACTTTCTGTGGCTGTTGCCGATCTAATGGCGTATGACACAAGCGACAGGAGTGCTGACTACGATCAAATTTCCAGTCTGTTTGAAAATAAGGCTCAGTCCATGCCTTGCTGTGAATAGTTGTTTGCCATTCATCATAAAATTCCTGATGACATGCAGCACATTCTTTTGCGCTTAAATTTCCTAATACGGCCGGTGTTAAAGAAGTATCAACTGGCCAGGCAAAGCGATCATCAACGATAAAGATATTCATCGGGCGAATAAAGCGCCAGACAAAAAATAACATCAGCACGATAACAACTGCAATAATAATGCTTCGCTTACTTAGTCTATTGAATAAGGTTTGATACATGTCATCACATCAATATGATTTATTCCCTCCCCTTAAAGGGGAGGGAAATTTAAACTTTTACAATAATTCAATTATTTATTTACGATTGGATAACCTTTTGCATTCCAGTCTGTCATACCTTGCTTAACAACATGTACATCTGAAAAACCATGTTTTGCCAGTATTTGTGCTGCTTTTACAGAACGTCGGTCTGTACGACAAATTATCAATACCATTTTTTCCTGAAAGTTTTCTATTTCGGTCAGTCTTTTTTCCAGCTCTTCTACTGGAATCAAGACTGAATCTTTTACATGTCCCTGCTCACCCACGTAATCTTCTGCTGAACGGACATCAAGCAATAAAATATTCTCATCTGCATCCATTTTTTGTTTTACATTTTCTACATCCATCATCGGACCACGGCGTAGTCGACCAATCAAACTTGGCAAAAATCCTACAATGGCTAATAAAGCGAGAGCCAGCATTATTTTCTGGATTAAACCATCACCTCCTGCAACCGCTTCACGGCCAACATATCCCAGGTAGGTATAAGCAATCGCCCCGGGCAACATAAATATATAAGTTGCTATTGAATAGTGACTAAACTTTATCTTCGTTAAACCCAGTGCGTAATTCAAAATATTAAAGGGGAACAAGGGTACTAGACGAACAAAGGCAACAAATTTCCAGCCTTCACCTTCAACACCTTGCTTTAGTTGTTTCATACGACCGCCGGTTTTTTTCTCAACCCAGTCGTGAGCTAAATAACGAGCGGCAATAAAAGAAATCATGGCTCCAATTGTTGCAGCTGTCAGATTGTAGAATGTTCCAAATACAGGACCGAACAATGCGCCACCTGCCAGGGTAAGTACTGAACCGGGTAAAAAAAACACTGTGCCAATTATATAGATCAACATAAATACTATTGGTCCAGCACTGCCGGCACCTTTTACCCAGCTTTCCAATGCACTCGCATCAAATTGATCACGATAAATAATTGCTATCACGATGCCTGCAACTAACAATAATAAAATGCTAATTCGTAATAATTTTTTCATTTCTTTATCTCGTGTAACATACAAAATAAAATGTTGGCTCCGCTGCGCTTGAGCCAACCTACAATGTTTTTCATGTAGGTCGTGACGGTACCAACATCCAACTACTTCTCTTCTGTATCAGTCCACTGCCGACGATTAATCACATAACCTGACATCTTGCCAATAAAAGGTAACATCAACATACCGGGTAACCATGACACCTGTTTTGGATCACGATATTTATTAATTCCAATCGTCATAGCCTGATGACCAGCACGAGGTTGATCACGGTAGGTGCCCAACAGGCGATCCCACCACGGTAAGCTAAAACCAAAATTACTATTCGCTTCATCATCTTCAATCGAATGATGTACCCGGTGCATATCCGGAGTTACTAAGAGTAAACGTAAATACTTATCAACTGTTTTAGGTAGTGAAATATTGCCGTGGTTAAACATGGCGGTGGCATTTAACATGACTTCAAAAATTATAACGGCAATGACCGCTGGCCCAAGTAATAAGATAGTTGCGAACTTTATTAACATCGACAATACAATTTCAATCGGGTGAAAACGCGCACCGGTAGTCACATCGTAATCCAGATCAGCGTGATGAACACGATGCAAACGCCATAGCATTGGTATCGCATGGACCATCACGTGTTGAATATAAATCACAAAGTCCATAATAATGACTGCAGCCACTACCTCAAACCAGAATGGCACTTCAACATAATTGAACAAACCCCATCCCTGCTCGTTGGCAAAAACTGTAATCCCGACGGCGGCAGCAGGAAACAAAACTCTGAGGAGAAAACTATTAAAAAAGACCAGTCCCAGATTATTAATCCAGCGTACACTTTTTGATATAGTCAAAGCGCGTTTCGGTGCAGCCAGCTCCCACAATCCAATCAGCACTAACATGCCGAAAAAAAAGCTCATACGAATAACTTTCTCATTCGCCAGTAAAAATTCTTCAAAAGACATAACTAACCTCATTCTTATGGGGTACATCCATATAGATCATATTCTAGTTTGCACTGAAATCCATTCACGCTATAATTATTGAACAGAAGTCTAGCATTCAATTAACTACTTGAATAGTGTAGCCATACGTAAAATGAAACCAAATACATTTAAAAGTGATTTATTTATCCAGTTTGCTCGTGTCGGCAAAGCCTTAAGTAACGCTAACCGATTGGAATTGCTTGAGTTTTTAGCTCAAGGTTCTCGTAGTGTCGAATCTTTGGCCAATGTTGCAAAGCTCAGTGTTGCCAATACATCTCAACACTTACAACAATTAAGGCAGTCAGGACTTGTGCTCAGTCGTAAAGAAGGACTGAAGGTCTTTTATAGCTTGAGTGGCGATGATGTGATTACTTTACTTGATTCAGTGCGGGAAGTGGCAGAACGCCATTTATCCGATGTTGATCAGCTAGTAAACACTTACCTCACGGCAAAGGATAACCTCGATCCTATCCCTGCCACAGAATTACTGGAGATGGTAAAACAGGATTTAATTACTGTGCTGGATGTGCGTCCAAAAGAAGAATTTGAAGCGGGCCATGTGCAGGGGGCCATCAATATCCCCATCGAAGAACTTGAACAACATTTAGAACAACTTGATCATGAGCAGGAAATTGCCGCTTACTGTCGAGGCCCTCATTGTATTTTAGCCTTTGATGCTGTGGAAAAATTAAGAGACAAGGGTTTTCAGGCGCGCCGTTTAGAAAATGGCTATCCCGAATGGAAAGTAGCAGGTTTACCTACCGAAGATAAACTCTCAGACACTCATTAATTGAAGGTAAATAAAACCGAAATGAAAAACATGCTTAAAAATATTTTTTCTCCAATATTAAATATCTTTGAAAATAATAATAATGAATTTGTTTATCGTTCGTTAAATAGAAAAATTGTTTTATTTATTAGCAGCGTATTTTTTCTGCTCGCATTTGCTTTACCTGTTTTCCTGCCACAACTAATTGAAATGGGATTTTGGTTTGTCATGCTGGTTTTTGGTTCATTAAGTCTTGTCGGTTTAATTGTTGGTCTTTTAGGCAGTGACAAAGCTGTTGCAAAGTTACTTGGTAGCCGCTAACTCTTTCTGGATGATTCAATTTGTTCCTGTTTCCAAACTCGATGTGATTTCATAATTGACACCACCTCATCTATATCGTCGGTTAATTTAATTAAATCGAAATCAACATCCGAAACGGTATCGTGCAGTATTAAGGTTTGTTTCATCCAGTCAATCAAGCCTTGCCAAAATTCAGATCCAAATAAAATAAGTGGCATATGATAAATACGATTTGTTTGCATCAATGTTAAGGCTTCAAAAAACTCATCCATAGTGCCAAAGCCACCAGGCATACAAACATATCCCATGGAATGTTTAACAAACATCACTTTACGTGCAAAAAAGTAGCGGAAATTAAGTGACAAATTTTGATACGGGTTCTTTTGTTGCTCATGAGGTAAATCAATATTTAAGCCGACCGAGACTTGATCTACTTCATCTGCGCCTTTATTTGCTGCTTCCATTATTCCAGGACCACCACCAGAAATTATAGGGAATCCTTCTTTAGCTAAAGCTTCTGCAAGCTCTATCGTTTTTTTATAAAATTTATTCTCTTTATTAAAACGAGCAGAACCAAATATTGTTACTGCGAAATCTAAATCTGATAACTTATCAAAGCCTTCAGTAAACTCACTTAATATTCTGAACATGCGCCATGCTTCATCTCCTTTTACCTCTTCAAGAGATGAAGAAAACTTTTCTTTATTATTCATTTTTTTCTTCTTTAAATAGAATTAGCTTTATCATTCTGATTATTCATATATAGCTAAGCAATTTTTACCTTTTGATTTTGCCTTATAAAGAGCTTCATCTGCCGCAGACATGAAATCTTTTAAGTTATCAAATTTATTTTTTCCCATATGTGTTGCCAGGCCAATTGAGACACGGGCAGATAACTTAGTATCTTTTACTTCCAGAGTTACAGTATCTTTAAATAAACCTAACAATCTTTCTAATGCTGATTTTGCGATATCTGAAGTCGAACCTGGCAACATCAACAAAAACTCATCACCGCCATAGCGAGCAAGAACATCTGTTTCACGAATATTACCTGAAAAGAAATTAGAAATTGATTTAAGAATTTCATCACCTACAAGATGACCATAGGTATCATTAATCGATTTAAAATTATCAATATCAATAAAAGCCAAAGATAAAGACCAACCATTGTTAGATGCCTCTTTAAACTCCCCTTCTAATAATTCATCTATGTATTGTCGATTGTAGACTTTGGTTAAATGATCAAGACGACTCGATTTTTCGATATTTTCAATTCGATTGGTAATACTTTCAATATGACGTCGAGCATCTTCGGATTGTTTAATAGAACTAATACTTCTTTCTAACAATAGTTCACGTGCTTCATGAATAACCTGTTCCCGCTCATGCTCTTCTACCAATTTCATTTCAAACATATTTGAAATCTCTGGAAGAGACTCATCTATTTCAACAATAAGCTGATTAAATTCATCATTATCGACATCAAGAACTTGCTTCACGACGTCTAATACAGAGAGTAGTAACTCACCGGGATTATCATCTAACCAAACATCTGCAAGAGTACCTGAAAGATTTACACAGTAATGAAAATAATTATTTTCTTTACTTTGATTATCATCAGGTATATTTAAAGAATGGCTATATAGCACTGACTTAATAAGGTAATCGGGTAAGTTCCATGATTCTAATAACCAGGCACCTATAAGTGAATGATCGACATTTAACATCTCTTTCTCAAGTTGAATACGATCAAGATGTTTTAAATCTTTACTTTTCTCACCTGCGTAAGGTGATTCCTTAATGCATTGAATAACTAAAATACCAATATCTTGTAACAGGCTTGCCAAAAACAAATCTTCAAGCCGTGTGACATGTAATCGAGAAGCTAACATACGGGCTATCGAAGCAGCAAAAATTGAACGTTTCCAATAATTTTCATGGTTGGCTTTATTTTTACTGCTCAATGATTGCAGCAATGAAAAACTGAGCGCAATAGTTAGTGATGCATTAAACCCTAGTAGCGTTAATGCTTCACGTAGATTATTTAAAGACCGACGCTGAGAATAAAGAGGAGAGTTTGCTATTTTTAATAATTTAACCGAAATAGCGGGGTCACTGGAAATAATCGAAGCAACTTCATGCAGTGTAATATCGGGATCTTTACTTGCGTCAATAATTCTTAATGCGACAGCGGGTAAACTCGGTAAATTTTTACAAGAATCCAGCGCACGCCCTAATTCAGGCGTTACCAAAGAGCTCGTGCGACTGCTAGTCATTATCAATAATTCTCATCTTTTATTTTTATTGCCAATACGCTGAATTTAACTATATGGTTCAAATCGATATATTGCTATAGGGGTAACAATTCTTTACTAAAATACTCAACCTACTCAAATATGCCTTATTTTTGATATGTGAAAAGGGCTTAAATTAGGAATATCTTGTCTGATTTTCAGCTATCGCTGTGAAACAGACTAAAAACACATCCGTCATCAGTTGCTGAGTTACGTTCCATATTCCACACATACTTTCCCATCCTCACCAAGTTGTTTATCGGCAAAAACACCTGCATCTTTAGCAAAGATTCCTTAAATATCTGGCACTCCGCAATTTCATTCTGACTTTATGCATACCGTGATACGAGAACTCATTAATAACAATGCAGCGAATATCGATAAATAAAAACCTAAACCAATAAGGATGTCCTGGCTCATAAAAAACATCATCATAAAATTAAAATAAAAGAAGACATTCCATAATAAATGGCTAATAAAATATTTATTAGTCTTGATTTGAACCACAATAATACAGGGGCAATAAATACCAATAATGCGGGGATATTCAGTAAAAAAATATACTCCAGCCCAAATACATACTCGCCTTTCCGATAGCCTTTGTGAATGTAATCAGGACAATCTTCCAGCCATCGATTGAGGCATGCGTTGGAATATCGACATTTCCTTACCCGTCGATTCCGGGCCCAGGAAGAGTAATCTGGCATAATCTGTATTTGGTAAATCAATAATAATTACAGGCAATACCAAAGCAATGAGAAGTAATGTCCACCCCATCAGAAGTAAGCGTGTTGCCCTGTTCATTTGTTTAAATATAGATTAATCGACTTTACTAATTATTCACTAAATAAAGAATGGCACGATGAAAAAGTTTTCTTGCATCATTTTTCCCGTTTAAGTTCATGCTTTTCCCAAGCTCTTTCCAGTCAGTACTATTTGTTACTTTTTCATTCAAAATTTGACGGAAATTTTCAGGGAAATCATTTTTCATGATTTTATTTTTATTCTTTAAAACTAGTTTAGTCAAAGAAGATATACATAACTCATAATTCCTGGAATACTGAATAAAAGAGTGAAGATCGGTTTTATCATTTTCAGTTAATTCTAGTGATATATTATTATCGATCTTAAAAGCACTTTTAACATCGGCGGGAATAGGTTTTAAAATATCATTAAACCAAAAAGATAATTGCCCCTTAAAACGAGATACCGCTTCTTGATAAACTTTCTCACCTTTATCACTCAAGGGTAACAACATAATAGCGGCATGTTCACCACTCGTTTGTTCACGGGTAAAACCAATTCGTATAACATTAAACTTTGTTTTATTCCAAAACTTTAACAATTCTTTATTCATACCAAAACTGGTACCAATAGCATCTCGCCCATGTTGTTTCTCAGCACGAATAACATAATTAATAAGAGCGGTACCAAGGCCTCGAAGCTGTAGTTCAGGATGAACGGCAATACGCATAATCCTGGCGTAATCCAGTGTTGCTGCCTGCTCAATACCACAATGATATGTCAGCGCCTGGGCCAGCAAGTTTCCCTGCGGTCTACGTTCTCCACGGTACACAGCGGTAGAAAGAGATGCAGCGAAACGTCCTTCTCGAATAACCAATGCAACAGCAATCACGTGGTTATTGTAAAGACTTATATATAAAGACAAGTCTTCATCATCCAATAAATTTTTTAAATCTTTAGGTCGGGTTCGATAGTGCGCGAATACTAACAAAGAAAAAACTTCATTTAACAGAGTCTGATTATTCACAAGTTCATCTTTATTAACAAACCGGTGCTCAATACTACTCATCTCAATTTCACATATTGAATCCTTTTCAGCAATTTCAGCATCCAGACATAATAAGCTAAACATCCATTTTTCTAATGGATCATTTTCTGGCCAGCGTATAGGTGTCTGCATATGTAGCTTAATCCATGCAGGATTATATGCATTCAATATTTTATTAAAGCGTAATGCAAAACCGCGACCGGTTCCTTCATAACCATGCACAGTAGTTGCATAAACACATTGTGGATATTTTTGTAAATATGATGTTAATAGTGGTACAGGAATTCCTGCTGCTTCATCAACCAGCAATAAATCTGTATGAATATTTTTCTCTATCAATTGATCAGGAGAATAAAACTGAATGGAACCTTCTCTAACCTGTGCTTTCCCGCGTGAAACATCTGCATCAGGCAATTGCTCTTTAATATGTTTGAAAACAATATCAGTAGCACGCATACGTGGTGCTGTGATAGCAATGTTTTTTATACCCGCTTTTATCAATCTTGCTGCAACAAGACCAAGTGCGGCGGATTTACCTCGACCACGATCAGAAATTAAAACTAGCGGAGTATTGGTATCACTTAGAACTTGCTCTTCAATAGCCTCAACGGCATATTGCTGATCAGCCGTTAAAAAAGGGGGAATATATTTTGGTGAAGAAATATCTTCTTTTCTGTCAGGAAGAAAATCATAACGTTCATTGTTCTGATTTATAACTATTAATTCCGCAGTGCTATTAATACTTTGTATTAGCCGCTGTCCAAAATATGAGTCATGAATTTCATTCCATCTATCTTTTTCAGGAAGCAATAAAAAAAATAATCCACCGCCAACAACAATACCGCTTATCGCGGCAAAACTATCCGGATCAAAATCTTTATTCGCATCAAAAACAACAACCTGTTTTTCAGTTCCTAACCAGGTTTGCGCTTTTTTTATAGAGATGGAAGAAAATATTTCAGGTGCAGATTCTCCTAACCAGAGTGAATTTTTCTCATGCCCCGACAGAAGGTCTTGCAAAAAGGCTTTTTGCCAATTTTTTTGTCCCGCTAAAATAAATATTCGCCTATGCAAGGCGACATCTCCCTTTCGGGATAACATTGCTCTTATCGGGGATATATCCTGCTTAAAATCAGCTGACAAACGCTTTCCTTAAATAAACAAAACCTATTGTGGATTGTAAACATAATTAAGCGTGTAGAACATGGGAAAATAATAAGGCGGTTACAACTTTGGCAATTGCTTAGCATTTTTTCCTTAACCAAATACAAATTGTAACCACCTCACCAGGTTTTAATCATTCTTATCAATTTTAAACGGGGGATGCTGTAAATGTTTTTCACCTGATTCATAAATGGTATCAGCTGTACCAACAATCAGGCTATCTGGTGCACAGGCCACTTTTTCATCTTTATTCGGGTAATCAGCATCTGCCAGTACATGACGAATTGCGTTTAAACGTGCACGTTTTTTACAGTCCGATTTAACCACGGTCCACGGTGAATCTTTGGTATCTGTGTAAAAAAACATGGCTTCTTTTGCTTCCGTGTAATTTTCCCATTTATCAAGCGATGCCAGATCGATATCACTGATTTTCCATTGCTTTAGTGGATCATTCTGACGTGCATGTAAACGACGAAATTGCTCATTACGACTGATTGAAAACCAGAATTTAATCAGTTTTGTTCCACTTCGTGCGATCATACGCTCAAGTTCAGGGCATTGACGCATGAACTCCAGGTATTCCTGTGGCGTGCAAAAACCCATTACCCGTTCAACACCTGCACGGTTGTACCAGGAGCGATCAAGTAAAACAATTTCACCTTTAGTGGGTAGGTGTTGAATATAGCGTTGGAAATACCATTGACCCTTTTCCCGTTTATCCGGTTTTTCAAGTGCAATTACAGGTGCACCACGAGGATTCATGTGTTCGGTAAAACGCTTGATGGTGCCCCCTTTTCCCGCAGCATCCCGACCTTCGAAAATAATCAGGTATTTTTGCCCACTCTCTTTAATCCAGCGTTGAAATTTAGCCAGTTCAATTTGTAATAATTTCTTTTCCTCTTCATATTCCGCCTTTTTCATTTTTGTTTCATACGGATAGTTGGCACTAGGAAAAATAGCATTCTTGGCCATACCATTAATTTCATCAATTGATGCCAGAAAATTGGTACCTGGATGGGCGAGGGAAACATTAAGTGCGTCTTCAGTTTTGTCAGTCATAATTCAACTCTAAATTGTAAGGTGTTAGCCCTTCAGCGTAGCATAGTCATTTTTAATTAAAATGACTTAAGTCAATAGTGATAACAAATATTCTATTTACAATAGGAGGTTAATAAAATTAATCACGTTACTATTTTTAACGAAACTGTCCCCAAATTGTCACATAACCATAATATAATTACAGAATGAATGATCTTGATTTGACACAACCAGAGTACTACATCAACAGAGAGCTTAGCCTGTTGCAATTTCAACACCGTGTACTTGCACAGGCGTCTAATGAAAACGTCCCATTATTAGAACGATTACGTTTTTTATGTATTAGTAGTACAAATCTTGATGAATTTTTTCAAATAAGAGTTGCGGGGTTGATGCATCGCGCTGCGCTTGAGTCCAGTAGTGGCACCATGGATAACAGCACACCAGAACAAATCCTGGAATTAATAAAAGACGAAACACATTCATTAGTTGAAGAACAATACCGTGTTTTAAATGAAGTGTTAATTCCAGAGTTAGCAAGTGAAAATGTTCACTTTTTAAAACGTACAGAATGGGATGAAGAGCTTGCCGGATGGATTCGTCGTCATTTTACCAGCCAGATTCTTCCTGTATTAAGTCCATTGGGACTCGATCTTGCGCACCCCTTTCCTCGGGTGTTTAACAAGAGTCTAAATTTTATTATTTCACTTGAAGGCAAAGATGCATTCGGACGTGATAGCCGAATAGCAATAGTACATGCACCTAGCAGCTTACCTCGTCTGATTCGTATTCCTGAAAAATATGCTTAGGGAAATGCTTATGAATTTCTAACCTCAATCATACATACACATATTAGTGATCTCTTCCCCGGCATGAATGTCACCGGTTGTTATCAATTCCGAGTAACTCGCGACAGCGATTTATTTATAGACGAAGAAGAAAGTGACGACTTAATGGGAACAATTAAAGGTGAATTATCATCTCGTCGAATAACAGATGCGGTTCGATTAGAAGTCGCTGATAACTGCACCAGTGAAATGTCACGTTTCTTGTTGAAAAAATTCAAATTAAAACAAGATGATTTATATACTGTTAACGGACCGGTAAACTTAAATCGTTTACTGGAAGTAGTTGATAATTCAAATCGTCCTGACCTGAAATATCTGCCCTTCACACCTGGATTACCAAAACGCATTCGTCATGAAGAAGATATGTTTAAAGCGATTCAACAAGGAGATATTTTATTATTTCATCCCTATGAATCTTTTGCCCCTATTGTAAATTTTTTAAAACAAGCAGCACAAGATCATAAAGTTCTTGCCATTAAAATGACTTTATATCGAACAGGCGCCGCTTCACCTTTGGTTGATGCCCTGGTTGACGCCGCAAAGTTGGGTAAAGAAGTGACTGTTGTTGTTGAATTACGTGCACGCTTTGATGAAGCTGCCAATATAGAGCTGGCCTCACGTTTACAGGATGCAGGCGCACATGTGGTTTATGGCGTGGTTGGATATAAAACACACGCAAAAATGTTACTTGTTGTTCGACGTGAAGGTAAAAGTTTAAATCGCTATGTACATTTAGGAACGGGAAACTATCATCCTGGGAATGCCAGAGTCTATACAGATTATAGCTTTATGAGCGGTGATAAAGCGATTGGAGAAGATGTACATAAATTATTTTTGCAGCTAACCGGTTTAGGTAAAGCAACAAAGCTGAAAAAATTATTGCAATCCCCCTTTACTTTACATAAATACCTGATTGAAATGATACAAACTGAAGCTAAAAATGCAGAAGCAGGTAAACCTGCTCGCGTTATTGCAAAAGTAAATTCCTTAGTTGACAGAAGTATTATTGAAGAACTTTATAGAGCATCTCACTCAGGGGTAAAGATTGATTTAATTATTCGTGGTGTGTGTCGGTTACGACCCGGAATAAAAGGTGTATCTGAAAACATTACAGTGCGTTCAGTGGTAGGACGTTTTCTTGAACACTCACGTGTTTATTATTTCCAAAATAACGAAGATCCTAAAGTATTTTGCTCAAGTGCTGACTTGATGGAAAGAAATCTATACCGCCGTGTTGAAGCATGCTTCCCAATATTAGATGAGACTTTGAAAAAGCAAATAATAAAAGATGGTTTAATGGCTTACTTATCTGATAATACAGACAGTTGGTTATTACAGTCTGATGGTAGCTATAAAAGATTAAGCCCTACATCCAGTCAAAAAGAGAACTCAATACAAATCAAATTATTACAAAACCTTGCCGCTGAATTATAGTCATTATAAATGCTGAATTATTAATTTAATTCCAATGGTTTCCAGGTAATCTGTTTCATTCTCAAAATCTGCAATGGTTAACGGGTTATTTTCAAACCAATGTTCAGGAAAGCTTAGTGTTAATGAATTTTTATTTGCCGTAACTGAATAATCTGGTTCCTGATATTCGGGAATACTGCGATTCAGGATAACAGCTATACGCAATACAACAATTAAATAGAATATTTTATTACTGTATTTTTCTGAGAACGACTCAAAATCTTCTAATACAATTTTTTGTCGGTGATAGCGTATAAGTAGAGAAAGAAGCAACTGCTCATGCATTGAAAAGCCGGGCATATCAGAATTAAGCACAAGATAGGCACCATGTTTATTATAACCCGCATGAGAAATGGCTAAGCCCATTTCATGTAATTTTGCTGCCCAAAATACTAAAAGCTGATTATTTTCATCATCAAGTGCCCATGATTTTTTAAGCTCACTAAGTAAATATTTACAAGACAAGATTATATTTTCTGAGTGACCCTGACGAACATCATATCGTGAAGCCAACTGCTGAACGGATAGTTTTCGAATATCTTTATGCTTAATACGACCAACCATATCGAGAATTAAACCTTCACGTAAGGCACCATCCGAAGCGATCATTTCTTTTAATTTCAAGGCTTTGAAAACAACATTTAGTACAATTACACCGCCAATAAAAACCTGCTGACGATCACTATTCAACCCATCAAGTTTAATATTATTTATTAACTCAAAGTTTAAAAGTATATCTAATAACTTTTTAAGTCCTTTTTCAGTAACGGTTCCATCAGTAATTCCTGCTGCCATTAACACTTTTGAAATTGAACGAATACTCCCCGAGGTTCCAACACATTGTTCCCAACCTGTTTTCAGATAACTTTGGCGTTCAGGTTCAACCATTTGCCGCGCAAAAATATCCGCTTTCTTAATTCTTGATTTATTGATTACCCCATCAGAAAAAAACTTTTTAGTTATGCTGACACAACCCATTTCAAGACTTTCAAGTTTTATCGGTTTATTATTTTTACCAATTATAATCTCTGTACTACCACCACCGATATCAACAACAAGTCTTTTGTTGCCAAGTACAGCTAAACTATAAACAGCACCGTGATATACAAGACGAGCTTCTTCAACACCTGAGATAATATCTATTCTGTGTCCTAAAACATTTTTGGCTTTTTTTATAAAGGCATGACTGTTTTTTGCAATACGCAGAGTGTTGGTACCGGTAATACGGAGATCTTTTCCACCAATGTTTTGTAAACGCTGAGAAAAACGGCTTAAACATTCCAATGCACGTTGTTGAGTTTCTTCATTAATATTATTTTCAGAATCAAGCCCCGCACTCAGCCGAACCATTTCTTTGATTTTATCAATGATTTTAAGCGTGCCGTTTTCTTCAAGACTAGCAACAATCATATGGAAACTGTTTGAACCAAGATCAACAGCAGCCATCATTCTTGCCTGAGCTGGTTTATTTTCTATATTATTTTTCAAACCCGTATTCACTTTGCTAACAAAACTATATTTAAGATAAATCAATACAGTATATAAGGAAAGTTTTTTATTATTTGAGAGCGCATAGTCGCGGGATAGTTTTAGAAAACCAGCTAGGCTCGATTAAATTGGATGCTTCGATCCTTCTGTGAAAACATATCAATACGTTTAAAGGGAATGTGATCTCCAATATTCAAAGTGCTCATATACCTATTCCTCATCTTAACTTTCTCAATAATGTTGTGTTTCATACTCCTTTGTCGCGAGAAATGACAAATCCTTACAATATTTTTGAAATATTTTATGAATTTATTTAAGCCAAGACTAAACAGGCTGAGATTTTTAATATTCCAGGCGAGACAGCTAGATAAGAAACATTTTTATAGGAGAAATAAAAAAGGCTCTGAAGTTATCCGAGCCTTTTAGAATATGGTGCATACACCTAGATTCGAACTAGGAACCCCATCATGAAGTAATCGTCACCCAATTGTTACAGAATGTCACATAACTGTTATAAGTGTGAACTCTATCACTGAGCACACTTTATGTAGGTATTAGTATAGTAATCACGAAACTTAAATTTGATCTAGATTATGGAGGCACTATGGGATTATCCCCCCTGCAATCACAGGCACCCTCATACAGTATTGATGATATTTTACTCGAAGGTGCTAATGCCTACCTTAATGGTATTCATTACTCAGATCACCATTTATCCAACGTCACAAAACTTGTAAATGGTATTCAAATAGATGTGCTCTTGCGCTCTGGATGGGTATGCGCCTCAAAAGGTATTCCTATTCATAATATTTCAATTGAGCATTAGATTATGGGCTACATTGCAATACATCTTCAGCAGCATCAAAGATGCTTAGACTTACCTTGCCCTTAAGTTTCAAAAAAGACATAAAAAAAGAAGCTAGATGGTAACGTCTAACTCCTTGATAAATATAGTGGCCACACCGGATGAGTGCATACCGTACTACGTACATTAAATGTCAAATACCTATATAAAACCTAATAAATCAGCATCTTAGCACTACAATCCGATTCAAC
>JAUVEN010000159.1 GCA_030594815.1 Gammaproteobacteria bacterium | reverse complement strand
GCGCAGGCGGTTGCATTAATACCCGGAACATCACGTTCAGGTATAACGATTACTGCGGGTTTAATGCTTGGTTTAACCGCACCGGCAGCAGCGCGCTTTTCATTTTTATTATCTATACCGGTTATTGTCCTGGCAGGTGGTATGGAAACACTGGATTACCTCAAGGTCGCCAGCATTAATGATATGAATGATTTAATTATTGGCGCGTTGATATCAGCGGTTAGTGCTTATTTATGTATTCATTACTTTTTAATGTTATTAGAAAGAATAGGCATGACACCATTTGTTATTTACCGGATGTTGTTAGGTGTTGTTTTGTTGTCTTTGTATTTATAGTTAAGGTCGATGCCCATGCCCATGTTTGCTAAAGTTGTGCCAGATTTGAAATTGCGTTTTTTGTGGTTGACCATTGGTTATGGACTAGTGGCTTCGGTGGTTTTTTTATCACTAACCAGTAATCCGGTTGATATGGAAATAGGCCTGCCCTATGAAGACAAAGTGTTTCATGCTTTTGCTTATTTTGTTTTGATGGTCTGGTTCGGGCAAATCTACCATGATAAATTTCAGCGCAATATGATCGCAGTTGTCTTTGTGTTTATGGGAATGACGCTTGAATATTTACAGGGTTATGATCCAAATCGATATTTTGAGTTTGCTGATATGATCGCGAATATAATAGGTATTGCTTTAGGTTTTTCTATTGTATTAACTGCTGCAAAAAATATTCTTCTTAGAGTAGAAAAAGTGATTGCAATATAGATAACCACTGGTAGCAGTGACGCACGGAACTAGACTATCCGTTTAATTTAACATACCTTCCACTTTCACCATATAACGGAAATTTAGCTATTTCTAATATAGCACCAGAAAATCACTATAGCTGACGTTCGTCATAGCTGTATACGGCACAAATTCTCAAGAGCCATCTATTTTCTCATATTGACAGCTATAATCCACTGGATTATAGTTGCGGTATGCAAACCATAGTAGAGTTGCCTGAATTTCTGAAAAAATCAGACAAACTACTCAGTAGTTCTGAAAGACTAAGTATTATAAATTATTTAGCATCTCACCCATCTGCTGGCGACATTATGCAAGACACTGGTGGTATACGTAAATTACGATGGTCTGCGCAAGGCAAAGGTAAAAGTGGCGGTGTACGTGTAATTTATTACCACCACAGTGAGTCGATGCCATTATTTCTTTTAACCTTATTTGGTAAAGGTGAAAAAGCCAATCTAACTAAAGCCGAGCGTAACGATCTAGCCAAATTAACATCGTTACTTATTAAAAACTATGGAGGCCAGTAATGAGTAAAGCATTTGATAGCATCAAACAAGGCCTTGATGAAGCTCTAGAGTTTTCAAAAGGCAAAAAAGGGAAAGCGGTGGTGCATAAATTTACACCTGTAGATGTAAAAATCATTCGAGCCAAGACAGGTATGTCCCAAAATGAATTTGCTTCAGCATTTGGTATAAGTGTTAGTACGCTTCGCCACTGGGAGCGTGGCGATCGAACGCCGCAAGGGCCAGCATTGGTTTTATTAAACGTAGTAGCCAAAGAACCAGAAGCTGTGCTTAAAGCTCTAAGTCACTAAAATCTAACCAGCGACTGTGGATGTCTGCGTCCTTTCTAAAAAGACATTCAAAGTTTCTGTCTCAATTCACCAGTTCACCACTTAAGCGACCTTGGCGGGAAATCACTAGAAGTTGCTAAATTTGTACAAAGGCGACATTCAAAAGTTGTGACTTTATGGATATAAATGATATTTTATTTATTCAAGAATAGTTGTTTTATGTATCCTCTAGGATACAATACTGCTGTGGAAAAGGAAATAAATGCAACGAACTATTTTAATAAATGGTTCAAGGGATTGAAGGACGTTGTGGTAAAACGCAAAGTTTAGCACGGTTGGATCGCTTGAAAAACAATAATTTTGGTGATTTTAAGCGTATAGATAGTAACCTATTTGAGTTGCGTTTTTTCTTTGGTAGTGGCTTGCGTATTTATTACACCATACGTAGCAAGCAAGTTATTTTATTGCTTGTTGGTGGTGATAAATCAAGTCAGAGCAAGGATATAAAACATGCTAAACAAATACTGGATGAACTGACCGAATGAGCGGGAGTAAACAATGAAAACGACTATTAGTGTTTTTGATGTGGCTGAGCACCTTGAAACTGACGAAGATATTCAGTCTTTTCTTAAAGAAGTTGCTGCAACAGGTGACATTACTGATCTTGTTCATGCTTTAAATACTGCTGCAAGAGCTAAGGGCATGACAGATGTTGCTGAGAAAGCAGGTGTTACACGTGCCAGCTTGTATAAATCGCTGGCAGATGATGGAAACCCACACCTAAAAACAATCAGTAAAGTTGCTGAGGTTTTTGGGTGTAAATTGGTGCTTAGTTAAATATATATTCCACCGTATCAACACGAGTTCACATGTGTGGATATATGCTGCGATATACGCCGTATATTATAGAAAAGATAAACTACAGTGAAAATTGAAAGTGCCCATTTTTAAATAGGCGCTTTCAATCATGAATATCAACAACAGTATTTTCTGCCACATCAAGAGCATCATCCAGCTCGACACCGAGATATCGAACCGTACTATCTAAATTACTGTGTCCTAATAACAACTGGATAGCTCTAATGTTCTTAGTTTTCTGATAGATCATTGACACTTTGGTGCGTCGTATTGAATGCGTAGCTACTCATAAGGATCTAAACCTATTTCCACGAGCCAGGTTTTTAACAGCCGAGCATATTGTCGAGTCGTTATATGATCAGATTTATGAAATCTACTTTTAAACAAATAGTCAGTGTATGAAAGATTTTGACTCTTTATTAATTCGGAAAGTGAATTACGCGTTTGTTTGGTAATGTCAAACTGAACGGGTTTC
>JAUVEN010000044.1 GCA_030594815.1 Gammaproteobacteria bacterium | reverse complement strand
TTCATCAAGTGAATAACGCAACATCATTGCAACAGATAAAATCGTTGCTAATGGGTTTGCTACGTTTTGCCCTGCTATATCAGGCGCAGAACCATGAATCGGTTCATACATGCCCTGGCCTTTTGCATTTAATGATGCTGATGGCAACATACCAATTGAACCGGTTAACATTGCAGCACAATCAGAAAGAATATCTCCAAACATATTTGTAGTAACCATAACGTCAAACTGTTTTGGTGCGCGCACTAATTGCATTGCTGCGTTATCAACGTACATGTGTGATAACTCAATATCTTTATTATCTTCATGCAATTCATTCACAACATCACGCCACATTTCTGTTACTTCTAAAACATTTGCTTTATCAACTGAACAAACACGGCTGTCACGTTTACGTGCGATATCAAAAGCAACTTCTGCAATACGTTTTACTTCTGATTCTTTATAAACCAAAGTGTTATAACCCTGGCGTTCACCGTTTTCTAAAATGCGCACACCACGTGGTTCACCAAAATAAATACCACCGGTTAACTCACGCACGATCATAATATCTAAACCTGAAACCACTTCAGGTTTAAGCGTAGATGCATCTGCAAGTTGTGGATAAAGAATCGCAGGACGTAAGTTAGCAAATAGGTCTAACTCTGCACGTAAGCCTAATAAACCTTTCTCAGGTCGCACTGCTATATCGAGTGATTCCCACTTATAACCGCCAACCGCACCAAGAAGAATTGCATCTGATTCTTTAGCAAGTTTTAATGTTGCTTCAGGTAATGGTGAACCGGTTTCATCGTAAGCCGTACCACCGACTAAACCATGTTCCATTTCAATATCTAAACCATCTGCTTTTAATGCTTCAATTACTTTAACTGCTTCAGCAATGATCTCTTGTCCAATGCCATCGCCCGGTAGAACTGCAATTTTCTTAGTCATAACTTATCCTGAAATATATAAAAAATTTCAACGCAAAGACGCAGAGAGCGCAAAGTAACGCAAAGTTTTAAATATTTCACTTTGCGTAGCTCTGCGTCCTTTGCGCCTTTGCGTTAGGTTTTAGCTCTTAAAATAACCACGGTGCTTCTGCACTACGACGTTGTTCGTATGCTTTTATGTCATCAACATGTTGCATGGTTAATCCAATATCATCTAAACCATTTAACAAACGATGCTTACGGAATTCATCAACATCAAACTTAATCACGCTACCGTCTGCTTTAGTGATTGTTTGATTTTCTAAATCAACCGCTAATTCATAACCTTCGTTAGCTGCAACATCATTAAATAATTGTTCAATCACATCAGCATCTAATTTAATTAACAAGATGCCATTTTTAAAACTGTTGCTATAAAAAATATCCGCAAAGCTTGGCGCGATGATCACCTGGAAACCATAATCTAATAATGCCCAAGGCGCATGTTCGCGACTCGAACCACAACCAAAATTTTCACGCGCAATTAAAATTTGCGCACCATTATAACGTTTTTGATTTAAAATAAACTCTTCGTTTAATGGACGACCACTATTATCCTTGCCCGGTTCACCGTGATCAAGATAACGCCATTCATCAAATAAATTTGGACCAAAACCACTGCGTTTAATTGATTTCAAAAATTGTTTTGGAATAATGGCATCGGTATCAACATTCGGTCGATCCATTGGTGCCACGATTGCTTTTAAACTTGTAAATTTTTCCATTTTATATCTCCAAGATCCAACGCAGAGGCGCAAAGAGCGCAAAGGCACGCAAAGTTAATTATTTCTTTGCGTTTACTCTGCGTCCTTTGCGACTTTGCGTTGAAATCTTTTGATTTTTCATTATTTAATCAATTCGTTTACATCAACAAAATGACCTTTAATCGCAGCAGCAGCAGCCATTGCTGGACTCACTAAATGCGTACGACCACCTTGCCCTTGTCGACCTTCAAAATTTCTATTAGAAGTCGAAGCACAACGTTCCTGTGGTTCTAAACGATCTGCATTCATCGCTAAGCACATAGAACAACCCGGTTCACGCCATTCAAAACCTGCATCGGTAAAGATTTTATCCAAGCCTTCTTCTTCTGCTTGTTTTTTAATTAAGCCAGAACCAGGAACAACTAAAGCAAGTTTAATATTGCTTGCCACTTGTCGGCCTTTCGCCACTTCTGCTGCTGCACGCATGTCTTCTATACGTGAGTTAGTGCATGAACCAATGAACACTTTATCAACAGAAATTTCGTTCATCGGCGTGTTCGCGGTTAAGCCCATATAGTTTAACGCAGTAACCATACCTTCACGTTTCACATCGTCTTTTTCATTGGCTGGGTCAGGTACTTTTTGATCAACACCAACCACCATTTCTGGAGATGTTCCCCATGTTACTTGAGGTTTAATGCTTGCCGCATCAATATTAATCACCTCATCGAATTTTGCATCTGCATCACTGTGTAAATCAGCCCATGCTTTAACCGCTAAATCCCATTGCTCACCTTTAGGTGCATAAGGACGACCTTCAACGTAATCAATGGTTTTTTGATCTACCGCAACCATACCCGCACGCGCTCCGGCTTCGATTGCCATGTTGCAAACAGTCATACGCCCTTCCATTGATAATGCTTTAATCGCATCACCACCAAATTCAATCGCGTAACCTGTTCCACCGGCTGTTCCGGTTTCACCAATGATCGCCAAGACGATATCTTTAGCGGTAATGCCTGCATTCACTTCACCGTTTACACTTATCAACATGGTTTTTGATTTGGATTGCACCAACGTTTGCGTTGCCATGACATGTTCAACTTCAGAAGTACCAATGCCATGCGCCAAAGCACCAAAGGCACCGTGTGTTGAAGTATGTGAGTCACCACAAACAACTGTCATACCCGGTAATGTTGCGCCCTGCTCTGGCCCAATCACATGCACGATACCCTGACGGATATCATCCATTTTAAATTCAGTCACACCAAACTCAGCACAATTTTGATCCAAGGTTTCAACTTGTAAACGCGAGATAGGATCTTCAATACCCGCAATCCCCTTACTACGATCAGTGGTGGGTACATTGTGATCAGGCGTCGCCAAATTAGCATCTACACGCCACAATTTGCGGCCAGCCAAACGTAAGCCTTCAAATGCTTGCGGTGATGTCACCTCATGTACTAATTGGCGATCAATATATAAAAGAGCGGTACCGTCACCATTGTCACGTACCACATGTTGATCCCAAATTTTCTCGTATAAAGTCTTGCCAGCCATTGCTCTTTCCTTAAATTTTTAAAGCTTAATTTTTTAAATTAGGCGACCACCCACTAATTGGCCTCTTTTCAGATGCGGCAAATATAGACCTATTTAAACTATTACACAAATTCATTATTTTCATATAAACTATTCCTAAAAGTTATAGCTAAAAGGGTTTAAAGTGGACATACCAAATCTTCATGCATTTGTTGCCGTGGCAGATTCAGGCTCGTTTTCTGAAGCCTCCAAGTACCTCTATCTGACTCAACCGGCCATTAGTAAACGAATTTCAGCGTTAGAAACTGAGCTTGATATCCAGCTGTTTGATCGTATTGGTCGGAAAGTAACGTTAACTGAGGCCGGAACCGCTCTTTTATCTCGCGCCCGCAATATCCTGCAACAGGTCGAAGACAGCAAACGCGCAATTAAAAATCTCTCGGGGAATATTGCCGGTAAACTCAGTATAGGCACCAGTCACCATATTGGTTTACATCGTTTACCACCGGTATTACGTGCTTTTACCAGCGCCTATCCCGAAGTAGAGCTGGATTTACATTTCATGGATTCAGAAGAAGCTTGTCACGCCATTGAACGTGGCGATCTTGAATTGGGCATTGTCACCTTGCCGCTGCAACCGGCAAAAATATTACATACCTACGAAGTGTGGCCTGATCCACTGGACATCGTGGTCAATCCGTCTCACCCATTAACCCAGGTGAAAAAGGTGACGCCAAAACAATTGGCTCACTATTCCGCTATTTTGCCTACTCGCGGTACCTATACCCGGCAAATTTTTGAGCACACCATGCGCAAACATAAGTTAGAGTTGAAAGTGGGTTTATCCACAAATTATTTAGAGACCATTAAAATGATGGTCAGCGTTGGGCTCGGTTGGAGTGTCCTTCCTCGCAGTATGATCAACGAAGAACTGAAGACACTCAATATTGAAGGTATAAGACTTGAACGTAAATTAGGTATTGTCTGGCATTCAGGTCATACCTTATCAAACGCTGCAAAAGCCATGTCTAAAATACTTAAAAGTTAAACACATGATAACCCTTAACAATTTGGTGTTATTTAGACTACAATCATTACTAATTTCTTTTGAGGTATAAAAAAGCATGGCTTCAGATTCACCGAAACACATTCTGGTTGTTGACGATGACGAGTTGATGCGTGGGTTTGTCAGGGAAGTTTTGAAAATCAATAATTTCAAAATTACCGAGGCTTCAAATGGGAAAGCTGGCCTCAAAGAATTTCGTGAAAATACGCCAGATTTGGTGCTTACCGACATCATCATGCCGGAGATGGAGGGAATTAGTTTTATTCGAGAATTACGTTCCCATAACAAAGAAATTCCTATTATCGCGATGACGGGAAATGTACATGGGCGTATGGAAGAGTTTCTGGAAATATCAACACAACTTGGCGCAGATGAAATATTGCGTAAACCTATCAAGGCAAAAGAATTTATTGATGCTATTGAGCGCTTGATTTAAGATTATTTCAAATCATTATTTAAACGATCCTTATCTACATTAGCACCAAGATAATCAACAATAATATCCAAATCTTTTTCTGCATTACCCAGGCAGCTTGTTGCTCCTGGCGAAGGTGTCATATTAAAAATTAAACCATTCCCCGGACTCAACTTCGCCTCACCTAAATGCAAGCTGTGACTTTTCTTATCAATCATTACAGGACGAATACCGCCGGTTTTTTTCGCAAAAGTTAAATCTTTAAGTTTCATATTCGGAACAATTTTACGCGCATCACTAAGAAATAAATGGCGACGAATCATGGGCAATTCAAAACACATATTTTTAAACAAGTAATTTCGAATTTCTGAAACACGGAGTAAACCCCAAAGTGTTTTTATTACATTCAAATCCAGTTTAAAAATATATAAAAATTCCGGTAATGTTTTCCAGTTATATCGTTCCAGTACTGGCAACGCTAACGCAGTTGGCCCAAAGCGTGTTTTACCCGGTACCAGGACATCAGGATCTCCATGTATAGCAGCAAAAGGAAGTTTGTCATTCTGCACGGTATAAACTTTTCCTTTCAACATATCAGGCGTGTAATAAAAACTCCCTGCCATGGGCAAACAGGAAAACTCCAGTCCAAAGCCCATACGATGAGCAAACAATAAACTGTGTCCACCAGAAGAAACCACAACAAACTTTGCATGGTGAGTACCACTTGGTGTTTTTACTCTATAACCATCATCAGACTTTTTAATTTTAGTCACTTTAGTATTAAGTTTTACATCAATAGTTTTATCTTTAACCTTTAATGCTTGATCCACAAAAGACTGGGATAAAGCCTGAAAATTTACCGCGGTGTATTCATCCAATACCGCTAAAGCAACAATATTTTCCTTACGTCCAGCAATAACGGCAGGCTCGACTTTTTCTATGTCTTCGCGTTCTAATAATTGCATACCTGAATAATGCGGGCTGAACTGGCTAAAGCGTTCTCGAAGTTGACTGACTTCTTTATCACCAACACCAATAACCATTTTGGAATATTTGTAGAGAATGCCTTCTTTATTTTTTAATTTTTCAGCATAACGTACAACCATATTGGCAGAGGCTTGTACCTGAAGAGCTTTATCGAGGGTATAGTTGGTTTCAATATCTCCACAATGTAATGTTTGACTATTATTTCGTCCGTGTGAGTTTACGTTGGCAATGACATTGTATTTTTCCAGTAACATAACATCATTAAGATCTGTGTATTGAGCAAGTAAATACAATAATGCTGTACCAGAGACGCCACCACCAATAATAATCACATCATGAGTATGTGTTTTTTCCACACCAATTCCCTTTTTGAAATGTATAGATCCATTATCGGCACAGTATAGATAAAACTAAAGAAATCAGGCCGGAATTTTCTTATAAGCAATATAAGCAGCAACTAAACTAACGATAGCGGCAATCATAAAAGTGCTGGTGGTACCAAAAGACTCCCAGGTATAACCGGCGTACAAACTACCGATAGCGCCACCCGCTCCAAAACTGACGCTACTGTATAACGCCTGCCCTTTACCCTGATGCTGCCCAACAAAATAATTATGAATCAGTTGTATTGCAACAGCATGATATACCCCGAATGAAGCAGCATGTAAAATTTGTGCCATGATCATCAGGGGCATGCTCACAGGAAATAGCGCCACAATAACCCAGCGGAGTGAAGCTAATAATAAACTGGTAATTAGTAATCGCTTTAATCCGAATTTTGGAACAAGCTTATGCATACGCATAAAAACAAGCACTTCTGCAAAAACACCCAGCGCCCATAATGAGCCAATGAAAGATAATGAGTAACCATAATCCTGCATATAAATTGAGTAAAAAGTATAATACGGCCCATGCCCCATTTGCATAAGAAAACAGATAATCAATAAACCGGTGACTTCCGGACGTCTTAATACTTTTCGCAAAGGTTCATGTGTTAATTTTAAATGCCCTGCTGCTTCTTCCGGCACAATGAGACTACTGGCCCAGATAGTGATAAATAATCCCATTAAAACAAAAGGCAGATAGGATATTTTTTCACCCTCTAATTGCTGGCCAATAATCCAAACCGCGACAATAAATCCAACTGAGCCCCATAAACGCACAGAACTATAACGATGAGTGTGTTCACCCAGGTGAGAAAAAGTGGTTGCTTCAAATTGGGGTAAAGTGGCATTCCAGAAAAAACTAAACAACATCATGACAGCCACCAGCCACCAATATTGTTGTGAAATAAAAACACCCGCGAAAGCAATAACGGAAAGTAATCCACCAAGTCGAACAATTGCCATACGCTTACCCGTATGATCGGCCACCCAGCCCCATATATTTGGTGAGATAATTTTTGTCGCCATGATAATCGCCATCATCGAACCAATAGCCGTGGCAGTAAAACCAAGTGATTTAAGGTAAAGACTCCAATAGGGGATCAGTACACCAAGGCTGGCGAAATAGAAAAAATAAAAGCCGGACAGGCGCCAATAAGGCATCGAGTTATTCAGGGCTGGCAGGAATTATTGGGGTATCCACTTTCACATCGGCATTCTGCCCACGATTGCGCAATAAATGATCAACCAATACTAACGCTAACATTGCTTCGGCAATGGGTGTTGCACGAATGCCCACGCAAGGATCATGACGACCTTGAGTGACAACCTCAACCGCTTCGCCTTCAAGGTTAATGGTTTTACCCGGTATACGAATGCTAGAAGTTGCTTTTAACGCCATGCTTACCGTTATATCTTGCCCCGATGAAATGCCACCTAAAATGCCACCCGCATTATTGGATAAAAATCCTTCTTTGGTCAGTTCATCTCGGTGCTCGGTACCCTTTTGTTCAACGCAATCAAAACCCGCGCCAATTTCAACGCCCTTCACCGCATTAATGCACATCATAGCGTGAGAAATATCCGCATCCAGGCGATCAAAAATAGGCTCGCCTAAACCTGGTGGGACACCCGTTGCAACAACGTTAATGCGTGCACCAATGGAATTCCCTTCTTTACGCAAGGCATCCATGTATTCCTCAAGTTCAGTAACTTTACCCGCATCAGGAAAGAAGAAAGGATTGTTTTCGACTTCATTCCAGTCAAACTGCTCATATTTAATTGGCCCAAGTTGAGCCATGTAACCGTGAATTTCAATACCACAGGTTTCTTTTAAATATTTTTTAGCGATCGCACCTGCCGCAACACGCATGGCGGTTTCACGCGCAGAAGAACGACCACCACCACGGTAATCACGCAAGCCATATTTATGATGATAAGTGTAATCTGCATGACCTGGACGAAATCTGTCCATTATGTCTGAATAATCTTTTGAACGCTGATCGGTATTATGAATAATCAAAGCAATCGGAGAACCCGTCGTTACACCATCAAAAACACCCGATAAAATTTGAACTTCATCCAGCTCACGACGCTGTGTAGTGTGACGAGTTTTACCTGGACGTCGGCGATCAAGGTCGCCTTGTAAATCAGCTTCTGACAATTTCAATCCCGGAGGACATCCATCAACAATACAGCCAATTGCTGCGCCATGACTTTCACCAAAACTGGTGACGGTGAAGAGTTTACCTAGTGTATTTCCGGACATAATATCTTTACTTTTATTAGTTTCGATTAATTCTAACAGAATTTAACGGATTTAAAATTATTCTTACTAAAGATAGATAAATATTAAAGAAGTAGCTGATTTTGCCGATTTAATACACTATCTATTAAAGAGAAAAACACACACAAAATGTTAAGTAGTTTGACCAAACAATGCTTCATATTGCTGAAAAATTAATATGAACAAAATACCAGCAAAACTCATATCGTTTAAAAAATTAAACCTGAGTAAAAGCTCATGGCTTCTTATTGTCAGTTTTAGCTCAATATTACTTGTGACCTTTTTCGCCCTGACCTTTATTTCTGTGCAAATTAAAACAACCCAGGCACAAATAAATGAGATTGTAACAAGCAATAATAAAAAATCACGCCTGGTAGTTGAAATGCAACAGTCTGCCAGGGATAGAAGCCTGGCGCTATACAGCATGGTAAGTGCCAAAGATGCGTTTGATTATGATACGTTTTTTGTTAACTACAAACTTCAGGCTGCGCTTTTCATTGAGGCAAGACAATCATTTCTATCCATGCCTTTATCAGAAAAAGAACTTGAACTAATCAAGCATCAAGGAAAATTAAGCCGACTTGCACTCCCCCAGCAAAATATTATTATAAAATTACTTCATAAACGCAGATTCGATGATGCTGCAAAGCGTTTAATCAAGAAATCTATCCCCGCACAGAATGCAGTACTCACTCAATTAACAAAAATTATCGATTATCAAAATGATAATAATGAAAAAATTGTCGCTCAACTACAAAGCAAAGTTGAGAAAAACATCGTTATTATTGTTGCAATGTCTGTCGTTATTTCGCTATTGACCATATTTACTGCCATATACGTTATAACAAGAATAACAAGAACAGAAGAACAACTTTATTTTGAAAAAGAACTTGCACAAATAACATTACATTCCATCGGAGATGGCGTCATTACCGTCAATAAGGATTATATGATTCAAACAATTAATCCTGTAGCAGAAATGTTAACAGACGTAAAAAAACATGATGTTATTAATAAAAACATCTTAAGTATTTACGATGGTGAAAGTCCGAAACAACGCTCCGAGATTAATCAAAATTTAGAAAAAACGGGCAATCAACGTTCCTTGTTTGATTTTACCTTAACTAAAAAAGATGGCACAAAGTTCGAAGTGGAACATACTATTGCCCCTATTATTGACAACAATAAAAATATTCTTGGTGCTGTTATTATTTTGCGCGATGTTACCGAAGTGCGAACAATGGAAAAACGACTTAGCTATCAGGCGTCTCATGATGCACTAACAGGGCTGATTAACAGAAGAGAGTATGAAGTACGATTAAAACAAACTATTCGAAATGCTATAGCAGAAGATTTAACTCACTCAATATGTTTTCTTGACCTTGATAAGTTTAAAATTATAAATGACACCTCCGGCCATGCAGCGGGTGATGAATTTCTTAAACAAGTATCCAAAACCATTCAATCGCTATTAAGACAGACTGATGTACTGGCACGCTTAGGCGGAGACGAATTTGCGATTATTCTTGATAGTTGTTCAATTCACCAGGCAAAGAATATCTGTAACCAGATCATTAAAAAAATCAAAGACTCTCGTTTTAACTGGGGGAAAAATTCATTTGAAGCTGGAGCCAGCATTGGCATTGTACCTATTACAAAACTGACAGCATCAGTATCCGAAGTAATGAGTTCAGTAGATGCAGCTTGTTATGAAGCAAAAAATAAAGGTCGTAACCGTGTACAGGTATTTAAACCGAATGATGCTGAATTTGTTAAGCACCAACTTGAAACCTCATGGATACAAAAAATAAATACTGCTATTGATGATAACCAATTCGAACTGTATTTTCAGGAATTACGGAATATTAATCCAACACATCCAACACCTACTTCGATCGAACTTCTCATACGATTAAATGATAACGGTAATATAATAAGTCCGGATTCATTTATACCTACAGCAGAAAGGTATAACTTAATGCCGATGATTGATGAATGGGTGATTAGCAATACCTTTGACTTCATAAATGAATATAATGAAAAACATGGTTCTGACATAAGGGTTGCTATAAACCTGTCCGGGCAGTCATTATCTGAAGACTCAATATTAAACTTAATCACCAAACTGTTAAGAAAAAACAAACATCTGAAAAAAGAACTGATATGTTTTGAAATTACAGAAACAGCGGCTATTGCTAACATGAGCAAAGCAATAGAATTTATTGCTCAAATAAAACGAATAGGTTGTAAATTTTCTCTTGATGATTTTGGCAGTGGATTAAGCTCATTTTCATACTTAAAAAGTATGGCCGTTGACAACATTAAAATTGATGGCGTTTTTATCCGGGATATTCACATTGATCCGATCAATAAAATATTTGTTGAATCAATTCATAATATAAGCAAAATAATGGGAATAAGAACAACGGCTGAATATGTTGAGAATGAAGAGATCCTGGATTGTATTAAATCAATTGGCATCGACTATGCGCAGGGATATCATATTTCAAAACCGGTCTCGATAAAAAAATTACTTTAAGTTCAAGAGACGTTAAATAGTTTTTGAAAAACGCTGTTCTTTATTTTTCTTTAAATAAATATCAAACACCATACAAATATTTCTGATCAATAACTTTCCTTCAGGTAAAACTAATATTCTCTCGCTTGATAATTCAAGTAATGAATCCGCTTGCATATCTTTTATTTGTTTAAGTTCATCTGCAAAATATTCCACGAAATTAATATCAAACTCGTTTTCAATACGCTTAAAGTTTAATTCAAAATGGCAAATTAACTGGTTAATAACTTCTCGTCTTAGAACATCATCTTGCGTCAGAGCAACACCGCGGTATATTGGTAGTTTTCCTGAATTAATAACCTCAGTGTATTCTTTAATGGTTTTAATATTCTGGCTATAGCTATCTGCAACCTTGCCTATTGAAGTAATACCCAGAGCAACCAGATCACAATCAGAATTAGTGGAGTAACCCTGAAAATTTCTATACAGCTTTCTTTCTTTTTGCGCGATGGCAAGTTCATCAGTTGGTTTAGCAAAATGATCCATACCAATATATTCATAACCGGCGTCAATCAATTTATTAGTAACCTGTTGTAATATTGTAAGCTTATCTTCTGCCGAGGGTAAATCAGCACTGTTAATTTGACGTTGCGTTTTAAACATTTCAGGAAGATGTGCGTAATTAAAAACAGATAATCTATCTGGCTCTAGTTCAAGAACCTTATCAACTGTTTCATTAAAGCTTGCTACTGTTTGCAAAGGTAAGCCATAAATAAGATCCAGACTTATTGAATGGAATTCATTTTTTCTTGCGGCAAGAATAACATCTCGCGTTTCTTTAAAACTTTGAATTCGGTTAACCGCTTGTTGTACTTTTGGATTAAAATCCTGCACGCCTAAGCTTATGCGGTTAAACCCCAGTTTTCTTAATAGATTAACCGATGCCGTTGTTACTTCACGTGGATCAAGTTCAATAGAATATTCACCACTATCATCATCAAGCAAGGTGAAATGTTTACGAGTTTGCTGCATTAACTCCGTCATTTGATCGTGACTAATAAAAGTCGGTGTGCCACCGCCCCAATGTAATTGATTCACAATGCGGGTAGCTTTAAATAGTTCACCTTGCATTGCTAACTCTTTATATACTGCTTCAAGATAAGGTTGAGCATGATTACGATTTTTAGTAACAATTTTATTACAGCCGCAGTAATAACAAATCGTATCGCAGAACGGAATGTGGAAATACAAAGATAGCGGAGTATTACGCTCATTACTGAGTTTTACCTGTTTATAATAGTCCTCTTCACCAAATTCTTCGGTAAACTGAATAGCCGTTGGATACGAAGTATAGCGAGGACCAGACTTATCATATTTCTTGATTAGATCATTATTGAATACTAGCTCTGTCACGAAAAATTATTCCTGCGATTTTAAAATGGTGATTCTACTAAAGTTAACGGCAATTAAAATGACTCAGATCAAGTAAGACCGTTATTCATCTTCTGTTAGCAAACCTTTACAATATATTTTACTCTATTACTTATTCTCAATTTATTATTGAATTTTCTCTGCTGCAGCAGCAAAAATATCATGATGTTTTTCAACTTCATTAGCATCCAGCATAAACACACCATCACCACCGTATTCAAAATTTAACCACATAAAAGGAACTTCAGGGAAAAGTTCTGCCAATGCCTCTTCACTGTTCCCGACTTCAACAATAATAACTCCACCGGGGTTGAGGTGATGTTTTGCGTCACGTAACATTGGGATAACCAGATCTAATCCATTGTCACCAGCGGCTAAACCCAGTTCAGGTTCGTGACGATACTCATCGGGCAAGTTTGCCATGTCTTCAGCATCTACGTAAGGTGGATTACTGACAATGAGGTCATAACATCGCCCTTGTAAATTACTAAAGAGATCCGACTCTATTATATTTAAGCGCTTTTCAAGTTGATGTTTCGCTTTATTTCTTTCAGTCACATCAAGAGCATCTTTTGATATGTCCGCAGCATCTACTTCCGCTTCAGGAAAGGCATAAGCACACGCTATCGCAATACAGCCACTGCCCGTGCATAAATCTAATATGCGGTTTACTTTTTCAGGATCAACCCAGGGCTGAAAGAGATCCCCGATTAACTCAGCAATGGGGGAACGAGGTACAAGCACATTGTCATTCACATAAAACGGTAAGCCTGCGAACCAGGCTTCATGTGTAAGATAAGCAGCAGGTTGTCGAGACTCAATTCTTTGTTTGAATAACGCGTTGACCGAAGAGATCTCATCTTTAGATAAACTCAGATCTAATTTTTCATCGCTGTAATCAGGAGCTGTCTCTAATGCAAAAAAAGCGAGGTTAGCGGCTTCATCCAATGCATTGTCAGTACCATGCCCATAATAAAGTGATGCCTTTTCGAACTCAGCAGCACCAAAATGAATCATGTCGCGTAAACTTTTCACTTCGGATATTTTAGTAATATTCTCACTCACTATGTTGTCGGCTTCTTCGCATGTTTAGGACGAAAGGCTTTCACAAAGGACTCATCTGTTTCAAGATAAGGGCCTTCAAGCAAATCAATACAATAAGGTACCGCAGGAAAAACGGCTTCCAAACAATCTCCAATTGCAGAAGGTTTTCCGGGTAAATTTATAATTAATGACTGACCACGTATAGCAGCAATTTGCCGTGATAAAATTGCCGTTGGTACAAATTTTAGCGACACTGCACGCATTTGTTCGCCGAAGCCGTCCAAAACTTTATTACAAACCGCAAGTGTTGCTTCAGGCGTGATATCTCTCAATGCTGGACCAGTGCCCCCGGTCGTTACTATCAAACAACAACCTTGCTCATCGGCCAATTCTTTTAAAATATTTTCAACTTGTTCTTGTTCATCAGGAACAATGCGTGCCACCGCTTCCCATTCACAGCTCAACGCTTTGGACAACCAGTCCTGCATCGCCGGGCCACCCAAATCTTCATATTCACCACGGCTTGCTCTATCTGATACTGTTACAAAACCAATTTTTACTGCCTTTGCCATTTCTAACCTCTAAATAAAAATTTCAAATCCCTAACCACATCGAAATGCACGATAAAAAATCGTCCTCAAATAAGTAGGATGGATCAAGAAGCACTGTAGAACCGCTGCGCGTTTCATTCAGTGCTTCTTCGCTAGCGCTCAGGTCGCGCGTGACGGATCCATCATTTATTGTTGGTTCCGTCACGTTGTTCCTTGAACCAACCTACTTAACTTAAATCCTTATGAAAATACTTTCACAGATAACGAGAAGCTAGAGAACAAGGCAAAAGTTGACGAAAAAGCGGAGCTTACAATAAGTAAGTGAGCATTTTGAGAAAACTTTTAACGCCGTTATCTGGCTTCTCGTTATTTGTGATTAATTACATGAGCCAATTGAATTAACTCCACAAGTACGCCCATCGATCCAGATAGCATGATCTAGACGTGCATTTGAAAAGTTTGCAGTTTCAATATTAGCATCTCTAAAATTAGCATAACTCAAATTGGCCTGGTTAAACGATGCTCCTGATAAATCGGCACCCATCAAATTTGCGCCGGTTAAATCTGCTTTTGTGAAGTTTACATATTTCAGGTTTGTTAAATGTAACTGTGCATATTTTAAATTAGCATGAGATAAATCTGCCGAATACAAATCAGCTGTTTGTAAGTTTACATTCATTAAATTTGCCGCAACCAGCTTAGCATCAGCTAACTTACTACCGCTTAAATTACATCCACTCCAGTTGACACCTTGCTTTGCGGGCGCGGAACAATCAACGGTATTCTCTTCTTTAGGAGAATATTGAAAGGCAAGTACAATCACCGCGGCGATAACAATGAACACCAAACTTAGCTGGATAAAGGTTACTAGAGGATTATTTTTCTTTTTCGCTTTATTAGCTAATTTATGCAGACGTTTAATTTCTTCACTTTCATATGGCGCATTTGCACGGCGTTCACCATGTTCATCTATATCATCTACACCGCGTCTCTCATCCGCCCAACGTCGAGCAGCCGCAAGACGATCTTCAAATCCCGCTTCATTTCTGTTTTCAGTAAATATCTCAGGAATAAGTTCTGCTACATCACGTATTAATAACCACTCTTCCTTATCATGGCTAACCTCATCATCCAACTTATAGCGCCCAAGTAATATCTCTTGTGAAATCTGCCCGCCCGGAAAAGGACCTTTTGTTTCACCTTCTGCTCGACTACGGATATACCATGCCTTTATCGTGTTCATACCTTTTATGTCCTATTTTCCTCAATTAAGTGCAGGAAATTGTCTTTTGTCCGCTATTATATAAAGGGTATGCATAAAACCTCATGATCACAATACTGTAGCAACTAAAATACACAGACTGAGCTCAATATCTCACAATAAATATGGAAATTAAACCGACATCTACTGATCTACATACTGCTATCGCTCGTAGCGTATCAAGCTCGAGTCAGACAAGTTTACCGAATACTACGCCTCCAGACTGGAAAGTCACGCAGTTGATACAAGCCATTATTACTAAAATAACGGATAAACAACTTTTTCTTGATATACAGGGCATAAAAGCCAATACCGCAAAACCAAATATTTCCGATTTGCAAATTGGCGATATCCTCAAGTTACAAATTGAACAATTAAAGCCGATGCCCCAGTTTCGAATTGTAAGCTTACAAAAACCTGCTGATGCGAATTTAATTTCTCAAACTTTAAAAAATGTTATTGCACAAAACGCATCTATAACACCTTTGTTAAAAAATATGAGTTATGTTGCATCCAGACCTTCATTACGCCCCTCTCCACTTGCCGCGGATGTGAATGCAGCGGTACGCGATATTTTTAAACAACTCCCCTCTCCTTTTAATTTAAAGACAGGCGTGCAAATTAAAGAGCAATTACAAAACAGCGGCACATTTATTGAAAATAAAATCAGAAACCAAATTGTTTCTGCTTTGCAAATTAGCAGCAGAAACAAACCAGCAAATATAAGGTCGCAAATCGATACAAACCTAAGAACAAATCTCGAACTTGATCTCGGCGCACAATTACATAGACTGGCAAACTTGATTAGAACGCAAGTTCCAACAAAAACATCAGCACCATTGAACCAAAACATGGGGAATCCAGCAAACCTTCCCGCTGGCAACAAAATTGTAAATCAACAAGTTACTCGTGCGCCTGTTGAACAAGCCAGCTTACAAAATATCACTCAACGTGAAGAAGCAATGCAAACTTTTTTACGCCAAATTGAATCCAGTTTAACGCACATGCAACAAACGCAATTACAAAATTTAAATGAGTCTCAAACGGGTCGTCCGCTATGGTTAATGGAGTTACCAATCAAAGATGGACAGGACATTGATTTATTTGAAATACGTATTAGTGAAGAAGAAACGGCACAAGAAAACGCTGAAGCAAAAAAAAGTTGGAACGTAACCTTAAAATTTGATTTGGCGGGTTTAGGAAAAATAAAAGCACACATTAAAATGCAAAATGAATTTATCTCTGCGCAATTTTTCAGTGAAAAAAAGGAAACTCTTTCCTTATTCCAGAAAAACTTTGATTTCTTACGAAGCCGACTAAATTATAATGGTCTGAATGTTGGCAATATAGAATGTGCACACGCAAAATTATCCGAAGATAGTATGCCCGTGAATACAAAACGGCTGGATGAACGCACATGAATGAACAAGCAGAGTCATCACTTGCCGTTGCCTTAAAATACGATGGAGAAAATGCACCAAAAGTCACAGCAAAAGGCTCGCAAGAATTGGCTGAGCAGATTATTGCCCTGGCAAAAAAACATAATGTGCCTTTAACTGAAAATAAAGAACTCGTTACCCTGTTATCGACTCTGGAACTTGGTGAAGAAATCCCGGAAATACTTTACCTCGCAGTAGCCGAAGTCATTGCTTTTGCCTACATGATGAAAGGGAAAGTGCCTAAGGGGTTTGAGGCTAACTGATAACATGGGAGGGATTATTCGGGCTATCGACCTCACCCTTCGGGTCATCGGCATAGGATGCCTCTGCTTTCCCTCGCAAAAAATGCTCGGTCATCGAACCCAGCTTTTATATATTTCTCGGGTTCGAATACTTTCATCGAAAATTAAAAAATCAGTTCCCTCCCCTTCAAGGGGAGGGCTAGGGAGGGGTGATTTATAAATATCCCCTCCCCCTAACCCCCTCCCTGGGGGAGGGGGAATAAAACTAAAACCCTAACTGATCGGCAATGGCCAGCAGGACTTTTATTTATTTTGGCGGAGACGACTGGGAGGTAGAGCAACGCAGGAGCCGTTGCCGAAGGAGGGATTGCAGGGCACTTCCCTGTGCCCTATCCTTCGGATTCGCTGCGCTCACGAAAAATTGTTCCCTACAATTTTTTCGAACCACCTTTATTTAATATCTCGGGTTCGAATACTTTTTCATCGAAAATTAAAAAAGGGCCAGCAGGCCCTTTTCTTAATTTTGGCGGAGAAGGAGGGATTCGAACCCTCGGTAGGGATTAACCTACACACGCTTTCCAAGCGAGCTCCTTAAGCCACTCGGACACTTCTCCAATTCTTTAAATCATATCTGCAATTTTACACTAGTCCACTACCGCTCGGACGCCGTGCATGGATGCACAAGTGTCGCGTAGCACATGGACGTGCGAGAGCGACCACTTCTCCAAAAACTTGTACTACTCTCAAAACTAGTTAAATTTCGTAATTTTGAGGACGCGCAAGGTTAAACCAGATAACCATCTTTAGCAATCCGAACAATTAACCTTATGATACACATGGTTAATGTTGCATATTTATTAATCTACCGTGACATTTGTGTGATGCGCGTCACATATAAGAATGTTATAATGTTCTGGTCTTTGAGCACTCGGATCCACTGAATTGTAAAATTTTAAGACACACTTTATTTATTACTTCAGTTTTTAAAACTTTTACCGCTAATTGTTATAGAAATACAGCAGGAATTAATCATGCGTAAATCTTTACCCTACATAGCCGGTTTATCCCTCATTTTAATTGTGCTTAATGCCTGCGCGCCACAAAAACCTGCTCTGCAACATATTCAAGATGCAGGTGTATTACACGTTTTAACGCGTAATGCTGCTACTACTTATTTTACCGGTCCTAATGGTGCTGAAGGCTTTGAATATGATCTTGTTAAAGCATTTGCTAACCATCTCGGGGTTTCTTTAAAAATAAGTACCGAGGATAATTTAAATAATATGCTCGCTAAAGTTCAGGGCGGTGATGTTGATTTTGCTGCAGCAGGCTTAACGGTTACTGCTGAACGTGAAAAAATATTAAAGTTTTCAACAAGTTATCAATCTATTACACAGCAATTAGTTTACAACCGCAGTATCCCTCGTCCCAAAAATATGGGTGATGCCGTTGAAGGCATGATGGAAGTTATTGCCAATAGCAGTCATGTTGAAAAACTGAATGAATTAAAGGAAAAACACCCTCGTCTAAGCTGGGATGAAAATAAAGATGCGGGCACAACAGAATTACTAATGCTTGTGGCCGAAAATGTTATTGATTTCACTATTGCTGATTCAAATGAAGTTTTGTTAACTCGTCGTTTTCATCCCACTCTTGGCGTTGCCTTTAATATTTCCAAGCCGCAACAATTAGCCTGGGCCTTTTCTAAAACAGGGGATAATTCTCTGTATTTGGAAGCGAATAAATTCCTGGCTGCTTACAAAAAGTCTGGCGAGCTGGCTCAGCTTATTAAGCGCCACTACGAGCATGCCACTAAGTATCAATACGCAGGCACTCCGACTTATCTTGCTCATGTTCGATACCGTTTACCGCGTTATCAGGAAAGTTTTGAGCATGCCGCTGAAGTCAATGATTTGGATTGGCAATTACTCGCAGCTATCGCTTATCAGGAATCACATTGGAATCCTCGTGCCGTTTCACCAACGGGAGTACGAGGAATCATGATGTTAACCAATGCTACCGCAAGAGAATTAGGTGTTGAAGATCGCACCGTACCAGAACAAAGCATTCAAGGTGGAGCACAATATATTAGTGAATTATATGAAAAGTTCTCTAGCGAGCTTGATGACAAAGATCGACTCTGGTTTACCCTTGCATCTTATAATGTCGGGTTTGGTCACCTGAAAGATGCTCGTCTTATTACCAAAAATAACGGTGGAAACCCTGATAAATGGGTAGACGTGAAAGAAAGCTTACCGTTATTACAGCGTAAACGCTGGTATAAAAAGACACGCTACGGTTATGCACGGGGAAGTGAGCCAGTTAAGTATGTTGAAAATATTCGGAGTTATTATGATATTTTGCATTGGCACTTAGCCAAAGAAAATCAACAAACTGAAAAAATGGCTTATGTTTCGCCTGCCCTGTAACTTTAGACTTTAATATCCAAACAAATAGTCGATAGTAAACACTCAAACCGTGGTTCCTGTCACACAATAGCGTAACAACCACCCCCGCCACCTCTTGTAACTTGTTGTTTTTAAAGCTGTTTTTTTAAATATCACTTATGAAACATCAATAAAATTAAATTTTAACAAAAAAACAAACGTTAATTTCCATAAACATGTTGGCATTTGTTACTAACGTCTCTTTATTGACTATATTTAATATGAAGCCGCAACTTTTTTTTCTAAAGTTGGTTCACTGATTACCGCTATATATAAGAATAAATAATGGACACTAATTCAAATTTTCTGTTGTTATTAATATAATAAAATTAATCGTTCAAACGTAACCGCACATGTAGCAAATGAGACCGCATCATTGAATAACAATAATAAAATCAGCTTTGCCACCAACCGCGTGGAAGAACTTTGGACAGAGCTTTTAAAGGCATGGCCTGCAGTTAAAAATAATCCCGAGATCGCAGAAAAAATTGAAAAGCTATGGAATATCCTCAAAACATCAGGCAACGATCATCTCAAGATAAGCAAAGAAATTCAAAATCTTATTAGTAACAATAATAGAGATGCTGGTTTTACACCAGGTTCAGCCACTAACTCAAGCCAGACAGAATCAAGCAACATTAACCCCGTTGAGACAACAACGACTTCTCGACGCACGACTGCACAAGATGATGATATCGATAGCTTACTCGCCGATATTCTTGGTGATGACTACAAACAGGAAACAAATTTTTCATCCAATCAAACAAATATTGATGACAATAAAACTAAAACTACGGGCAGTAGTAGTAGTAGTAGTAGTAGTAGTGCTGCGGAAGAACTGGATAAACTGGTTGCATCTATTCTGGGAGAAGATTGGTTAAAAGAAGAGTCAAGCATCTCCCCGTCGTATGACAACCAAATAACTAAAACGGAACAAAACATTGGAACTTCCAAAAGCAAGCATTCAATTTTTGAATCCGAGCCTGATATTGATGACCTGGTATCTTCAATTATTAGCAGTGATTCAAATGAAAATATTATTAGCCCTGCAATTGACAAAGTTCCTTCTGAAAATAAACAACTCATTAGTGACAAACAGGACATCGATGAATTATTGAATGAAATTCTTAACGAAGATGATTCAAATGAAAAATTAACGAAGGATAATAAAAAGCCAGAAGAAAATATTGACGAACTCATTAATAAAGAAATCAGTTTTGTAAGTACAACTTCCAGCTTAAGTAATGTTGCGAATGAAGAACGAAATCAAATAACAAACTCAAACCATGAAGAAAACATAGACGACCTCATTAACGAAGCTCTTAACAAAAACTCAGACTTTACCAATACAACATCCAGTTTAAGCAGCGATGAAGAAATAACAACAGATGAAAAGTCAAAAGAAAATATAGACGATCTCATTAATGAAATTCTTAATAAAGAATCTGTTCTCACTGATACAACATCCAGTTTAAGCAGTAATGAAGAAATAACAACAGACGAAAAACCAGAAGAAAATATTGATGATCTTATTAATGAAATATTAAACGATAAAACCGATACGAACAGTATAAGTGATGAATTAAATATAGAAGAAATACATATTCAGGCCAACAAAGATAACTCATCACATCAAGCAGACGACAGTCAAATTTTCAAAAAAGTAATAGCATCGCAAACATCCAGAAAAACAGAACCCACATCTTACAAACAACCCGAAAAACAAGGTAGCAATACATTAATTATTATAATACTCATAATATTACTGTTAGGTATTATTGGTATATGGAAATTATTCTTTAACAACGAAGAGATGACAACACAAATAGCGACAACTGAAAAACAACATACAGATATAGTATCCAGCAGCGAAGAAGTTACTACTGTTATTGAAGAAGCAGCAGCAGAAAAAGATACATTACAAACAATTAAAGAATATCAATATAAAACTGAACCCGAATATAGTCCGCCTGCAATGGAGAAAATTACAGATACCAATGAAACAGCCTATTCTGCACTTATTGAACAGGATGAAAATGATATCACCATCACTCTTAATTCACCGGAAACTGCTATAGAAAGCAATGATTCAACTATATTTAATACAAATGAAGCTATTAGCCCAGTGGAAGCTGAACCTTTGGCAGATAGCAATATTAATACGCTAGAAAGTATCACAGAAAAAGCTAACCAGAAAAAACCGGTAAAAACTGTCGCCAAACGTAAAGTCATTATTCATAAAATAGTCAAAGGTGACACCTTATGGGCAATAGCCAAACGTTATGTGAATAACCCATACCGTTATCCAGAACTGGCTAAACTAAGTAAAATAAAAAATCCTAATCGTATTTACCCCGGTAATAAAGTTAAGATCATTATATATATCAAATAATATTAAACTTCGGGGGACACGGGGAATTATGTTTTTCTAGAAATATATTTTTCAAATCCTTTTCCCTGTGCCCCCAGTGTTCCCTGTGGTTAATTTCCTTTAATATATAAAAGAAATACACAGGAACTATCAACTTCATACGCACACAATTCTCATGGAGATACGAGAATGTCTAAACTCGAATCACGAATGCTTAATTACTTTATGCTTATTGCATTTGCAGCAATATTAATCGGTATTGAATTTTATTTTGAATTAAATGCCAGCCGTGGCGAAGAAATATGCACCCTGCATTCTGCGCAAGAATACCCGCAAGATAGCTTTAACCCTCTTGATAGTATTCGCACGAAAATAATGGTTATGTTTGCATTATTATCTGTTGTTATTGCTATTGTATTAATTATGTTCATGAAAGAAATTACACTCCCCTTGTGTAAAATGGTCGAAGTTGCAAAACATATTAATGAGGGAGATCTAAGTCAAACAGTCGCAATAGATAATAATGATGAAATTAGTGAAGTGGGTACCGCCATTAATGAACTTGCCAGTAACTTACAGGAAGTCGCAACGTTTACTTCATTAACAGCAACTGAAGCTATTGATAAAATTCAGACATTAAAAAAAATGAATTCCGATAACTCAGAGCTTAATAAAATAATTAATGATATAGAACAAAATCTGGAATCAATGAGTAGTTTTGTAAACTCTTTTAAATTATTTGATACGGAAGTCAATAATGCTTGAACTCGGTTTAATATTTTCGGGAGTCATTATTAGTTCTATTGCAATGGCAATCGGCATCGGTGGCGGGATTCTATGGACGCCTTTATTAATACTGGTATATGGCTTATCACCACAAGAAGCCATTGCAACATCATTATTCATACAAATAACCGGCCTTGGTAGTGGTACGTTTGCCTATATTAAAGCAAAACTCATCTATATACGTCTTTCAGTAATACTGGCTGTGGTTGCATTACCCGGCGTTATCCTCGGCAGTTATATGACAGTCAGCCTGGCTGAACATACAATACAAATGATATTGGGTATCATGGCGATGATTCTCGCTATTTTATTTGTCGTCAGTAATGAAGAAGCTGAATCACGAAAAAACTTTGACCTGAATGCAAAGGCAGTCCGTAAAGTAGCAATTATCCCTGGTTTTTTTGGTTTTTTAATGGGTTTTCTTTCAGTTGGAATCAGTGAATGGCTTATTCCCGCGTTACGCCATAAGCTAAAACTGGATATGCCGCATGCCATCGGAACAGCCATTGGTATGATGTTTATTCTGGCAATAGTTTCATCGGCAATACATTTTAATTTATCTGAAAATTTCCACAGTGAAATTTTTATTTTAGGATCTATTGGAACATTAATTGGTGGACAGGTTGGTGTCAGAATATCAAGACGTATTAATGATCAATTATTAAAACAAAGTTTTATTTATTTAATGACGTTGATAGGGATTCATCTTATTTTTCAGTCTATTTAATAAAAGAGATCAAACCACGGGGAGCACGGGGGGAAGAAGAAGATTAAAACCAGCTTACTTTATTCCCCCTCACTCAGGGAGGGGGTTATCATCACCCCACCCTAGCCCTCGACAATTACTCCTGCATTGTTCTAACTTCGCCCGTCCATGGGCTCGTCCCCTTGAAGGGGAGGGAATAATTCTTTAAATGTTTTTCCCCGTGGTTTATTAATTTTTTGTTCTTCTTGGTGTCCTTGGTGTCCTTCGTGGCTAAATTTTTATTTTAAAATAGATTTAATGTCTGTAATGCTTTCAACTTTAACGGCTTTCGCAAATTTATCCTCAACTAAACCATCAATGTTCGTCTGCTCCAATAATCTATATTTTTTCATCAACTCAGCCATTTCCTTCATTTCATTTTCTTTAGGGATGTACTTGTCATATAAAATTCGATTTTTGGGTGTAGTAAACGCATACTCTAATAATTTAACCGGTTGATTCCAGTATTTTGCTGCTATTTTAACGGCTTCTTTTGGGTTTTTACTTGCCCACATACCAGAACGAGCAGCACCATTAACAATATGCTGTACAACTTTTGGATCATTTTGTATTAAGTCATTTCTAACAACAGCCAGGTTACAAATAAATTTATCCCATACTTCCTCAACATAAAATACTCTTTCTGAATGCCCACTCATTAATGTTTGCGCAGCAAAAGGTTCGCCAACATAATACGCATCCAGTGAACCTGCCGATAATGCAGCTGCCATATCAGGTGGATTCATTTCAACAACATTAATTTGACCGGTAAGATTCTCTTTTTCGAGAAGGTCAAGAATACTGATATTATGTCCGGAATAACGCATCGGGATAGCAATTGTCTTACCAACCAGATCATGCAATGTTTTAACTTTAAGTTCTTTACGGGCAACCATGGTACTTTCATGACGGTTGCCAATGTAAACAATTTTTACATCTTCACCTTGCTGTCGTAACACAATTGAAAGTGGCGCAATCATAAAGGCAACATCAATTTCTCCATTTCTTAATGATTCAGCCATCTCGGCAAAAGAGGCATACTTTATAGCTTTATAACGAACCCCATTGCCTTCTTTGCTTGCGTAATCGAGTAGCGGTACTGCCAGGTTAGTAATAACCGGCATATAACCCATTTTAATAACTTTGCGTTCAGTACTTTCAAAGTTAAGATTAAAATGCAAAACAGAAATCAGGAGCAACCAGACTATGGAACCAACCAGTAACTTGGTCGTTCTGGAAGCATGCATAAATATTGATGTAAACTTATGCAACATAACTCACACCCAACATCAGGAAAATCTCATCACGTAATTCACTTAAACCGGGATCTTTATTAATATTACGAGGGCGTGGGAAATCCAGTTTTTTAGCCATTTTAATCATAGTCGGTCTTTCAGAAAACACGATAATACGATCCGCCATAACCAGTGCATCTTCAATAAAATGCGTCACCATGATCATGGTCTTACCAATATACTCATGAATATTAACAACTTCTTCACGTATTTTAAGGTGTGTTAAATAATCAAGCCCGGTGAAAGGTTCGTCAAGATAAAGAATATCCGGCTTAACCGCCAGTGCACGAGCCAGCTCTGCCCTTCTCTGCATGCCACCTGATAGCTGACAAGGCAAGTTGTACTCAAAACCGGTGAGTTCAACTAAATCAATATATTCCTGAATGCGTTCGTTTTTTTCTTCTTCGTCTTCTAAATTGCGTAACCCAAGTTCCACATTATCCCAAACAGTCATCCAGGGTAATAAACCATTTTGCTGGAATACAAAAATATGATCCGAACTTGCACCATCTACTTTCTCGTTATCAATAATAATCTCACCTGAAGTCGCAGTATCAAAGCCTGCAATAATTCTAAGTAACGAAGATTTGCCACAACCTGATGGTCCCAGAATACAGACCATCTCGCCTTCTTCAAACTCCAGATTAAGATTATCCAATATCGTAATTTCACCTTCAGTATCAGGATCATCTGGTGCACGCCGAACATGTCGTCGATTGATATATTTCTTGGATAAATTTTTTATTTCAATAAAGCTCATTGCATTTCCACCAAATTATTTTAAAATTAATGAGCAGTCGT
>JAUVEN010000128.1 GCA_030594815.1 Gammaproteobacteria bacterium | reverse complement strand
GGCTGGAAAAAAGTGGTTGCATTCCAAACACGTAACCCAATGCATTTAGCACACGAAGAACTGTGCCACATGGCAATGGATCGTTTAGGTTGCGACGGTTTAGTAATCCACATGTTGCTGGGTAAACTGAAAAAAGGTGACATTCCAGCACCTATACGTGATGCTGCAATCCGCAAAATGGTAGAAGTTTACTTCCCGGCTAACAGTGCCATGGTAACCGGTTATGGTTTCGACATGCTTTATGCCGGACCTCGTGAAGCGGTATTACACGCTTACTTCCGTCAAAACATGGGAGCTACACACTTCATTATTGGTCGTGACCACGCCGGTGTGGGTGATTACTACGGTGCTTTTGATGCACAGACTATCTTTGAAGATGAAGTGCCTAAAGGCGCAATGGAAATCGAAATGTTCATGGCAGATCACACAGCCTGGTCTAAGAAATTAAACAAAGTTGTGATGATGCGTGAAGTAGATGACCATGAAAAAGATGACTTTGTTCTTCTTTCAGGTACTAAAGTACGTGAAATGTTAGGTAATGGCGAAGCGCCACCTAAAGAATTCTCACGTCCTGAAGTGGCTAAAATTTTGATTGATTATTACCAAAGCCTTTAATTAGCTTCTAGCTAATTATTCAAAAAGCCGAGGCAGCGCAAGTTGCTTCGGCTTTTTTTATGCTTTAACGTTAGCACCCCACGGGGTTTCAGAGTCGCACGAATATCTACCGAACACTCTTTAATCTACAGCTTAATTAAAGCAAGCTATTCCCTTCTAAAAAGCAGGTTACTCCGGCCGGTACCCTCACCCGCATAAGAGTTGCTATGCCGTATTTATCCAAAATTTCTTAAGATTTTCTTGTTTTTGCCGACATATAAAAAACAAACTAAAAATTAACTTGATCAAAAAAGCTAGCTTAACAGCGATATAAAACATGAAAAAATATTTACCCTTACTATTTTTGGCAATTTTTGTCTGTGCTTCTTGCTCAGAAAAAGAAGCACCTGTAAAAACCGTCGATATGACAATCGCAGCAGAAATGAGCTTGCTTCCTGCAACCGTCTGGGTGGCAGAAAAGTTAGGATATTTTAAAGATGCAGGTTTAAACCTGACCATACGCGAATTTGACTCCGGACGAAATGCACTCGAGAGCATGCTAAAAGATCCAACGATCAACATGGCAACCGTTGCGCAAACACCTATCGTTTTTAATAGTTTCAATCAAGAAGACTACGTCATCATAGCCACCATGGCGCACTCGATTGATGATGTAAAAGTTCTTGCCAGAAAAGATCATGGCATTAAAACTGCTGAAGATCTCCGGGGCAAAAAAGTCGGTGCAACCTTGCGCTCCACCGGTCACTATTTTCTCGAAGGTTTTTTATCAAACCACCACATGACGCTTAAAGATATAAACCTACATGATGTTAATGCTGCGAAATTAAAAGAAGCACTTATCTCGGGAGAACTCGATGCTATCACAAGCTGGGAGCCGCATATTTATAATACTAAAAAAGTCCTGGACGAATCAAAATTAACATTATTACTTAGCCCTATTCCGTTTAGAAAAGACTTCTTTTTTACCGTCAATAAATCTTACGCAATAAAGAATAAAGAACATGTTAGTCGTTTTTTAACAGCGGTATTAAAAGCTGAAAAATATATACATGAACACCCTACTGAAGCACAAAAAATTACAGCAGAAAAAATCGATGCCGATCCGGTTATTGTTAAAAATATATGGGATGCTTTTATATTTGAAATCACATTAGAACAATCCATACTTGTTGGTCTTGAAGATGAAGCGCAATGGGCGATTGATATTGGTTATACGAAAAAATCTGCACCTAATTATCTTGATTACATATATATAGATAGCCTGCATAATCTTAAGCATGAAGCCGTAAATATTATCCATTAAACAATGTCTATTGCAGCTCAACTTCGTATCTTCACCTTACTTATCCTTATCGTTTCAGCAGGCTTTGGTTATTCGTTTTGGCATACTTCACAAAACTTAAATGTACAACGTAATGTCAACAATATTATACAAGCCATCATAAAAAACACTTTTCAATATAGCAGCATAATGAATGAATACCTTACAACGCAAAACCCCCGCATTCAGTCACAGTGGGGGAATAGTCGCACATCTCTTGAATCCACATTTGCTAAAGCAATTGATAATCTCGATTTTCCAGATGATAAAATATCACTACAAAAAATTATGGCTAACGAGGCACAGGCTGAAGAATTTATCACTGGCCTGATAGCGAACATTAATAATTTCACGTCAAAAACACAACGACGCAAAGTCACTCAAACAATTTCTCAAATACGTATTCGAGTTCAGGGTATGCTCTCAGAAGCATCTCGAATGAGTGTTCGCTCACTGGCTCGATTAACGGCTGCTGAAAAGCAACTTGAACGAACATCCACATTATTAATTATTATTTACTTTGCGTTTTTCATTGTCGCCATATTTTTGGTGCAAAGGAAAATATTATTACCTATTTTTAACCTGAATAAAAATGCTCATCGTCTTGCCTTAGGTGAGTACAATTCACGAATCCCTGTTACTGGAAAAAATGAAATTTCAGATTTAGCCGAAGCCTATAATACATTAGCAAATGAAATAGAAAAAAAAATAAATTCTCTCACCGATAAATCGGTACGCTTAACCGAGTCTCAAAATGAACTGCTACAATTAAATAACAACTTACAAAGTATGGTTGAAGAACAAACCAGTGAATTAAGGAATAATGAAAATAAACAGCGCGCTATTTTAAACTCTATGGGTGATGGCGTAATTACTTTAGATAATGATTTTGTAATAAAAAGTATTAATCCTGCGATTACAACTTTATTTGGTTACTTATCAAAAAACATAGTAAACCAAAAAATTAATATGATTGTCTCTGATCTCAAAGATGTATCAAAGCAATCTGGTATCTTTTATGAAAAAAGGGGCCACAACAGAGATGGTACTACCTTTCCAATTGAAATTGCTTTAAACCGTATGATCATCGATGACTCAATCATGTATGCCTGTATCATTCGTGATATCACAGAACGTAAACGTGTAGAAAAAATGAAAGACGAATTTGTCAGTACCGTAAGCCATGAGCTAAGAACACCACTAACATCTATCCGTGGAGCCTTAGGATTAGTCACCAGTGGTGCACTTGATAACTTACCTGAAAAGGCAGGTGAACTACTTGAAACAGCACACCGAAATACTGAACGCTTGATGCATTTAATTAACGATATTCTTGATATACAAAAAATTGAAGCTGGAAAATTAGATTTTAACTTCAAGCAATTTGATTTAAATGATGCAATTCACAAATCACTCTCTGACAATTTACATTATGCAAAAGAGTACAATGTGAATATCAAAATTGGCGAGAGTGTTGAAAATGTTATTGTTAATATCGATCCGTTACGTCTCGCCCAGGTCATGTCAAATTTACTCTCGAATGCGGCAAAATTTTCTAACGAAAATGGCACTGTCTTTATTCATACAACAGCAGATGAGCATCAGGCCAAAATTTCGGTAGTTGATAGTGGCGAAGGTATACCGGAAGAATATTTTGATAAAATTTTTCACAAATTCTCACAAAATGATGCGTCTTCGACTAAAGAAAAAGGAGGCACTGGCCTCGGTTTAGCGATAAGTAAAGAAATGATTGAAGCCATGGAAGGTTCAATCGATTTTACATCCACTGCAGGGCAAGGAAGTTCTTTTAATATCTACATACCTCTTGCATAACATCGCACATTCTTAAAATCACTTAATGTTCCCGCACGATCCATATCGATAAACTACACGCTGCGATTACAACTATTTTTTCCAGAACTAATTTTTCCAGGTATAACGGTATCTATTCGACCTATACGTTATAATCCTCGTTCATATTTACGATTAATTAATGAGGGTATTATCTTGGCATCTAATAAAGGAAGAGCTTTCTTCGCTCTGAGCGGTTATCACTTTAACCCTGATGACGTTACGCGTGTTCTTGGGATAGAACCTACTTCGACTAATGCTGCTGGTATGAAAGCTGGTATGGATAAACCCGTGATCAGTTCATGGGAAATATCGACGGATATGATTACTGAGGAAGTTGATGTTTATAAGCTCACGGAAATTATTCTTAAGCAGCTAGAGCCCGTTAAAGAGCAGATTCTACAAATATGTAAGAGTCATAATTTATCACCAAGAATTGGCGTAGTACTGACGCTGTCAACCGATAAAGATGATACCTGCCCGGATGTTGGTTTCGGTGGCAGACTGGTTAAGTTTCTAGCTGATATTGGGGCGTTTATTAATATCGACTATAAGTTGTCTGATCGGGTTTGATATTGCGGTGTTTAAAATCGTGGTGTTTAAAATTAAGCTTAACTATTTTTTAAGATCGTGATAATTCGCTTTGTTTTTCAAGATCCATCGCACGCCGCCTCTTGGATCTTCAACATCACCTTTGTAGCGTGGCATGATATGCACGTGTAAATGATGAACACTTTGTCCGGCCGCTTCGCCAACATTAATTCCAATGTTGTAGCCATCCGGCGAGAACTCATCGTCTAAAATAACTTTAGCTTTCTGAATAGCTTTACCAATCGCCAGAAGCTCGTCTTCTGTGGCTTCAAAAAAAGAAGCAAAGTGACGTTTCGGAACGACTAGAGTGTGGCCTGGAGTTGCAGGATAAGAATCTATAAAAGTAAGTGTGTGTTCACATTCACCGATAAAGCGTTCATCTCTGAACGTGCAAAAAATACATTCATCACTCATAACGATTAATTTAAGCTCGCGCCTTACTCAACTGCGCTTCGCAGTGCTTTAAGCAAAGTGGTTGGATGGCATGAGGGAAACACGCAATGATCAATTCAAACTCATCAGCTGTTTCTTCCATAAGCGCAGCATCTTTTGTTAATGCAGCGTACACGCTATTTGCTGTCGCTTTGTTTACTCGAATCAATACGGCTAAGTGGAAAGGAAGCTGCTGCTCCATGCTAACGGTTAATGCTGTTTCATATGCTCTGATCGCTTCTTCTATACGATCTGCATTTTCTTCTGACTCACCCAAATGATGTAGCACTGCACCACGATTATTGTGCGCTGCAGTGAGTTCTAATGCGTAAAGATCGGCATCGAGTTCTGCCAATGCATTTTTATAGGAAACAACCGCTTTTTGAAAAGTGCGATTACCTTTGAGAAGGCTGCCGTAAGTATGAAAAGTGGCGCCAAGTTGTAACATGACTATTGACCATTCTTCCGGTGTTTCTTTTCGAGAAAATTCGAATAATGCTTCAGTATAAGCATCAATGGCGCTGTTCATTATTTTTGCGTCAGCTTCTTGTCGGCCTAAAGCTTGAAGCGCTGTAGCCAAATTTGTTTTCGATGCTGCCCATTCGAGCGGTGATTCTTCCTGGCTATAAATCTCTAATGCATGGTTAAAAGATTCAATCGATAACTTATAAAGTTCTGCATCTTTTAATGACTGCCCCATTGCAGCAAGAATATTACCCAGGCTATTGTGTGCTTGAGCCCAATCTAAAGGTGATTGATCGCGTAGCTCATCCGTTAATAGCGCTTCGAAAGTCTCACGAGCCGTTTCGAAAATATTCGCGCTGTAACGGTGCTGTTCAAAATTACCGCGGGTATAAATAAAATTATCCATAGCGGTGCCGCGGTTATCTACACTTGCACCCTCAGCGACATCATCAGAAGCCAGGCTTTTAAAGTGCTCAACCGCTTTTTCCAGTGCCTTATTGTCTGGATAGAATAGTGTGTTAGTTGAGAATTCCATTAGCTAAGTATATCTTCGAGATCTGGATCCGCATCGACCGCGCCACCAAGGTCAACTTCTTCATCCGTTGCATCACGTACAGTTAATACTTCCAATACGAAAACAACATCTCGACCACATAGTGGGTTATTTCCATCAACGGTTAAGGTCTTGTCATCAAAGCGAGTGACAATAAAACTTTTCGGCTCGCCCTTTTCATTTTCCATGGTGACAGTCATACCGATTTCACGATATTCTTCTGGGACATTTTCAATGTTATCGGTAAACACCAA
>JAUVEN010000003.1 GCA_030594815.1 Gammaproteobacteria bacterium | reverse complement strand
GTACAAGTCTTTCTCTTCTGGCTTAAAAACAAACGTGTTGAAAAAATGCATATCATCACACTAGTGCTTATTACTGTATTAGGTGGTGCGACATTAATACTCAAAGATCCGTTCTTCATTAAATGGAAGCCAACCGCTGTTAACTGGATGTTTGCTATTGCATTTCTTGGTAGCCAATTTATTGGCGAAAAACCATTTGTTAAACGAATGATGGCACATGCAGTTGAATTACCAGAAACAATTTGGCATAAGCTAAATTATGCGTGGGTTGCTTTCTTTACCGCGATGGGCTTTGCTAATTTATACGTTGCATTTAATTATGACCTCTCAACATGGGTAGATTTTAAAACCTATGGCATGTTGGGACTAACGATATTATTTGTAATACTCCAGGCAATATTTCTCGCAAAACACATGCCCGAAGAAAGCAATGCAACAGATGAAGAAAAATCTAAATTAAAAGAAGAAGCTGAATAAAATGTTATACGCCATAATTTCACAGGATGTAGAAAACAGTCTTGAAAAAAGACTCTCTGTTCGTCCTGCACATATTGAACGTCTGGAAAAATTAAAAGAACAAGGTCGTCTTATTATCGCTGGCCCTCACCCGGCTATTGATAACAATGAACCTGGTCCAGCAGGCTTTACCGGTTCATTAGTTATTGCAGAATTTAAATCATTAGAAGACGCTCAGGAATGGGCAGATAACGATCCATATATTCAATCAGGCGCATATGAGTCTGTGATAGTTAAACCCTTTAAAAAAGTCTTACCCTAATTCAATAAATCATTAAGGAAAATATCATGAACAGAATCACTTTAAGTGCAGCAAGTATTTTACTCGCAGCATTATTATCTAACTCAGCCTTTGCCTTAGGTAAAAACTCGGTCGCGGCGGTAAATGGTAAAAATATCACACAAAAACAATACCAGGCACATTTAAAACAACGTCAGGCAAAAAACTCTAAAGGTAAACCAGCAGCACCTGTTAGTCGCCAGGTTATTTTAGACGAATTAATTAATCGTGAAGTTCTTCTGCAAGAAGCAAAAAAACTTAAATTAGATAAAAATAAAAAACTTAAAGCCCAGCTTGAGTTGCTTAAAAACAATTTATTGATTCAGGCACTTATAGCTCAATCACCAGCATCTAAACCAATTAGTGATAAAGAATTAAAAGAAATTTATGACAAACAAGTTGGAAGCGCAGATCCAAAAGAATACAAAGCCCGCCATATCCTGGTAAAAGAAGAAGCTAAAGCAAAAAAATTAATTAAAGAACTTAATGATGGTGCAAACTTCGAAGAAGTTGCTAAAAAAGAATCTACTGGACCATCAGGAAAAAATGGCGGTGATTTAGGCTGGTTCTCTGCAGCACAAATGGTTCCTGCTTTTTCTCAAGCGACAGCAAAAATGAAAAAAGGTACACATAGTCAAAAACCTGTTAAAACACGATTTGGCTTCCATATCATTAAACTTGAAGATTCACGTACACGTGAACTACCGAAATTTGCAGATATAAAAGAACAAATCAAACCTGTTGTTCAAAACAAACGTTTACAAGAATATGTCGTAAAATTACGTAACAAAGCGAAGATTGAAATTAAATAACTTTAATCTAGTAATTTTAAAAAGCCCCTCTTTTGGGGCTTTTTTATTTATAAAACTATAATTGTTCATATCAAAAACCATGAGTTTGTTTAATATCATAAGTGATTATATTGTTGGCCCCTGCTTTCGAAATATTACGTCGAATGATAAAACGATCTATTTAACCTTTGATGATGGACCAAACTCATATTGCACCCCAAAAGTCCTGGACTTATTGAACAAACACAACGCAAAGGCTACTTTTTTTATTGTAGGAAACAATATCAGAGAAAATATGAATGTTTTCAATCGAATTCTTGAGGACGGCCATTCAATTGGAAATCATTCCATTGATCACAGCACAACAATATTTTTTAAAGGGAAAACAGCACTGAGTAAATGGATAAATCAAGGAGAAAACATTATCGCTAAATATTCGGGGGGCGCATCAGTTGGATTTAGACCACCTGTTGGTATACGTACACCTGAACTCAGACTAATAATGAAACAAAAAAGCGAAAAGCCCATTATGTGGCAACATCGTTATTATGATACTAAAAGAGACTTTACGAATGAAATATGGATACGGAGATTTCATAGAATAAAAAGTGGCGACATCATTCTTTTACATGACACACATAAACAAGCAGATGTTTTTTTAGCAAGTCTTGATAGCTTCATACAAAAACTTAACGAAGATGGATTTCAACTAAAAGCAATATCAAACATTAATCCCATTTAAAAAACCATGCACCAAAAAATAAAAATACGACACTTTGAACAGCAAGTATTATTAAGTGGTAACTAATATCAAGCAACCCTGCTCCATCAATCATAATAGCGCGGGCAGCAGCAGTAACATGAGTAAGAGGAAATATTTCTGCAATGTTTTGCATTACTGGTGCGGCCCCTTCAAGTGAAAACCAGACTCCGGAAAAAAACATCATCGGCCAGCTAAATAAATTAAGTAATCCACCTGCCGTTTCTTCACTTTTAATTCTAGCTGCAATAATCAAACCTAAACTGATCATGCTTAAAGCGCCGAGCGCAAACACTAAAAATAAATTTAAATGTGATCCGTTCATGACAAAGTCAACAAAAAAATGTGTTCCATAAAAAACAAATGCAGTTACCACCATGATTAAGATCATGCGCGATGCAATTTGTGCTGACAAATACTCAAAAGCAGTAATAGGTGTAGCTTTTAATCTTTTAAGCATGCCATTTTTTCGATAGCGAACAATGACAAAACCAACACCGAATAATGCGCTAAACATCATGTTCATTGATAAAATTCCTGGAATAACCCAGTCAATATATCGAATCTGTTTACCGCTAACCGTTTGCTTTTCAAATAGTTGTTTTTCTGAACCGATTTTATTTTGTAAACCCAGTAGAATTTTTTCAACGAGATAACCACTGGGTGATTTAGTATTAATCCAGTATTGTTGCTTTTTAGCATCCAGCAACATATCCACTTGATGACGCTGAACCTTTTTAATCGAATGCGAAATTGCGCTATCTGAAGCATCAACAGAATAAAATTCAATGTGCTTTAAACTTATAAAAGTTTTTGCTTGTAGGGTTGCAGAAGATTCATTGATGACGCCCACTTTAAACTGCTTACCAATATCACCTGAGAATGCAAAAGAAAATCCCGCCACAATTAATACAGGCATGAGAATATTCCAGCTCAATGAAGAACGATCTCGTATAAATTCTTTATTTCTGCTGAAGAATAAAGCTAAAAAACGTTTAAACGACATAATACTTCCAATTAAGCCCGGAGTTCTTTTCCAGTAAGTTGCAGAAAAAGATCATCCAGGGTTCTTGGTCTTATCTGTAACAGAGAAAGTGAAATTCTATTTTTAATTAAGGCTGATATGACTTCATTTACATCACAGGTCGTAATTTCTATATGTCCATCTCGTTCGTGTGTTGTATATGATGATAAATCAAAGTCTTTTAATTCTGCTTTGGGTAATTGTAATACCACATCATTGAAGTTTTCTTCCAGTAGTGACTTTGGCGTGCCCTGCGCTATTATTTTCCCATGATCCATAATTGCGATTTCATCACAAAGGTTATATGCCTCATCCATATAATGTGTCGTTAGAACAACTGTTTTACCTTCTGATTTAATATCATTAATTAAGTCCCAAAAATTTCTTCGTGCCTGGGGATCTAAACCCGTTGTAGGCTCATCAAGAAAAATAATATCTGGATTATTAACCAGGGCAATCGCTAACAATAATCGTTGACGTTGGCCACCAGATAACTCCCGATTATCCTGATCGAGATATTCAGTTAAATTACAACGAATAATTAAATTTTCTAAATCAGCATGCTGAGGATAAAAATTAGCAAACATTTCTAACGTTTCACGAACAGTAATGTAATCTTGCAATGCCGTGGACTGAAACATGATCCCGGCCTCTTTTCTAAACTGATCCCCTAAAGGTTTTCCTTTGTAAAGAATTTCGCCTGAGGTTGCTTGAATAATACCCTCAAGTATTTCTACGGTTGTTGTTTTACCCGCACCGTTAGGACCTAATAAACCAAAACAAATACCCGTTCGTAAAGTGATATCGATACCATTTACAGCTTTAACGGATGGATAATGCTTAACCAGGTTTTTTATTTGCAATAAATCTGTTGCCAACCCGAAAATCCTTAAATAACTGAATACAAATTAAAATACTAATTATGAAATGGAATTTATGACAAAGCTAATAACTAACATTTTCCAGTAGTTTGATATCAACACCAAGAAAATCTGCAACCTCTTCTAACTTATATAAAACTTCAATCTTAAAAGGTGTTCCGTCCGTTAAGGCTTGATACATTCTTGCAACACCATAGTTAAGTGGTGTACTCACCCAAAAAGCTGACAAATTTGCATCACCTGCCTGATAAGCATCTAAACGTCGTTGTGCAATACTCCAAAGGTCATCAAAACTTAGGTGCACTGCATTAATATCTCTTACATCATAAAACCGGTGTAACGTTTCTTTTGTTGATGCTTCCTGCTCTTCAAGTTTTTCGACCCATTCATTTGCAAGCGAAGCATTTAATTCGCCTGTAATTTTACCGCATATAATATTATCAACAATCTTGTTTTTGTATGTGCCCATTTCTCTCTCGATAAATCTTAATTATTGAATAACTTCAATAATAGTCTTGAATTAAAATTATAACAATTAACGCATCTTTAATACTTTATTTTGCAATTTTTAGTAATTCACTGTGATAATATTTTTATAAACGCCTTTTCATCCAGGATACTAATACCTAAACCTTCTGCTTTAGTTGCTTTTGATCCAGGGTTCTCGCCAACAACCACATAATCAGTTTTTTTCGAGACGCTGCCAGATACCTTTGCACCTAAATTTTGTAATGCTGCCTTTGCCTCATTTCGTCCCATAGTCTCGAGCGTGCCTGTAACAACAAATATTTTACCCGCTAAAGGTAGCTCACTTGAGGTTTTCTTTTCTATTTTTGGCCAGTTAATGCCAACAGAAATCAGCTGTTCAACTACTTCAATATTATGAGCCTGATTAAAAAACGTCATTAAGTTTTCAGCAACAATAGGTCCAACATCAGGAACCGCTAAAAGTTTTTCTTCATCTGCATTCATAATATTTTCTAATGACAAAAAATGGTTTGCCAGTGTTTGTGCTGTCGTTTCCCCAATACTGTGTATTCCCAGAGAAAATACAAATCTCGAAAGCGTGGTTTTTTTACTCTTTTCTAAAGATGTTAATAGATTCTTAGCTGATTTTTCCCCTAAACGTTCAAGGTTTATCAGTTGTTCTAAATCAAGTTTATATAAATCTGCAATTGTATTTATAAGACCTTCATCAACTAATTGTTCTACCAGCTTATCACCAAGACCATCTACATTCATTGCTCGACGAGAAGCAAAATGTTTAATCGCTTCTTTACGTTGTGCTTCACAATATAATCCACCGGTACAAAACGTAACTGCTTCATCTTCAAATCGAGCTGTTTCTGAACCGCAAACAGGACAAGTATCAGGTAAATAAAAACGTCGGGGTTTACCGGTACGTTTTGATTTCACTACACTTACTATCTGAGGAATAACATCACCCGCTCTGCGTACAATGACTGTATCCCCCGCTCGGACATCAAGCCGGTCAATTTCATCCTGATTATGTAGCGTTGCATTGCTGACTGTGACTCCACCGACAAAAACCGGTTCCAACCGTGCAACGGGTGTTAATGCTCCCGTTCTACCTACTTGAATATCTATATCAAGTAACGTTGTCATTTCTTCTTGTGCAGGAAATTTTCTTGCAATAGCCCAGCGTGGAGCACGAGATACAAAACCAAGCACATTTTGAAACGTAATATCATCAACCTTGTAAACAATGCCATCAATTTCATCTGGCAAGTTGTTTCGTTTGCTTGCTAATTTTTCGTAATAGTTAAGACAACCCTTAACACCTTTTACTACTTTGCTTTCTGGATTAATTCTTAACCCCCAGGACTTTAGCTTCTCCATTATTTCACTATGCTTACCAGGCAGTTCCTTGCCTTTAGTCAATCCAACACCATAACTATAAAATGAAAGAGGTCGTGTTGCAGTTACTTGAGGATCAAGTTGGCGTAATGAACCGGCGGCGGCATTTCTTGGGTTTACAAAAGGTTTTTCACCTTTTTCAAGTTGTTGGCGATTTAGTTTATCAAAGCCTGACTTTGGCATCACAACTTCACCACGAACTTCAATTAATTCTGGATAATTTTTCCCACGAAGTTTTAAAGGAATAGCATCAATCGTTCTTATATTTAAAGTAACATCTTCACCCGTTCGTCCATCGCCACGTGTAGCGGCACGAACTAACTTTCCTTCTTCATATAGAAGACTGATAGCTAAACCATCAAGTTTTGGTTCTGCAGCATATTCAATATTTTCTTTTTCAACACCTTCTCGAATACGTCGATCAAAATCATTCATATCCTGATCAGAGAACGCATTACCCAGAGACAACATCGGCACTTCATGTTGCACTTCTGAAAAAGAATCCAGCGGCGTAGCACCAACACGTTGAGTTGGTGAGTCAGGTGTAATTAATTCAGGATGTTGTTGTTCAATATCACTTAATTCATTAAGTAAGCGATCATATTCACTATCAGGAACTTCAGGGTTATCTAATACGTAATAAGAATAATTATGAGAGTTGATTTCTTCACGCAGAGTATCTACGCGCTTTTGAATATTTATGTCACTCATAATTTTAATGCTGAAAGAGACCTTTACACGGATAGCGAGAAGACAGAGAACAAGGCAAAACCGATGAAAAAGCGGAATGTACATTAAGTACATGTGTACCCCAAGAGTATTTCCTCGTATTGTTTACAACAATACTCAGGGCACTTTTGAAAGGTTTTCGTCGTGCCCCACATTTATTTACATCGTGGAGGGTAAACGTAGTAATCTGGCTTCGTAGCATTCGTGTAATGGTCTCTTAATGTCGCTTTTGACGTTGAGACGTCTGTTGTTTAAGACGATAAGTTTCTACTTTATCTTTTAAATGAGAAATAGTTTGTTGTGTCAGCACACTGCGGTTTTCATCACACAACTCACCACTTAATGCTTCTGCAAGCCGTTTACTTATTTCCAGCAAATTATCTAATGCTCTTCGACATTCAACTGGACCAGGTAATTGTAAAAATACAGCAAGCCCGGGGGTTGTCACATTTTTTAAATTTGTTAAGTCAAAAAAACCAGGCTCAACAGCATTTGCAATACTAAAAACTGCCATATTGTCCTGTAAATAATGATATATCTGATGTTCACCATGTTTTAATCCTGCTGAAGTCATAACTGCGTGAATACCTTCTCCGGTAAAGACATGACCTTTAGGCGACATAATATATAAAATAATAAGAAGAGATTCAGGACCTGTTTCAGTTGTATCTTCAACCGCGGTAAATGTTATTTCTTGTTGTTTTGTATATTCTTCAACACGATCACGTCCGGAAATGACTTTGCTTAATGCTTCGAAATCACTAAAGTCCGGCTCGTCTTCAATTGGGGTTAAAACAGGAATAAGATCATCTTCATCCAAAACAGTATGTTCCGATGACGTGATTTTTTTATTTACAGGATTAAATAATTTTTTTAACAATAGAATTAAATCTTCATCGGATGAACGGAATTTAATATAAATCCCGACAACAACAACTAATCCAATAATGACTAAGGTTAAACGTAATGAATCCATACTATTTGCCTAACCAATAACAGTTTTAAGTTAAGAAATTCAAGTGTTAAATTTTAATGATTATTCCCTCCCCCTTTAAGGGGAGGGTTGGCCCCTCCCTCCCTGAGGGAGGGGGAAATACAGTAAAAAATTACGCTGATGCTAATTCCGCTGCTGCCTCAACATCAACTGCAACAAGACGAGATACACCCGGCTCATGCATGGTAACACCCGTTAAATGCTGAGAAATTTCCATGGTGATTTTATTATGCGTAATGAAAATGAACTGGGTCTTGTCTGACATGTATTTCACCATGTCACAGAAACGTCCAACATTAGCGTCATCCAATGGTGCATCAACTTCATCAAGCATACAGAATGGCGCAGGATTTAACTGGAATATAGCAAATACCAATGAAACAGCCGTTAGTGCTTTTTCACCACCTGATAATAAATGGATAGTACTGTTACGTTTGCCTGGTGGGCGCGCCATAATTGTAACGCCGGCATCCAGTAAATTATCATCGGTTAATTCAAGGTAAGCATGTCCACCACCAAATAATCGAGGGAACAGTTCTTTAACACCGCTGTTTACTTTATCGAACGTTTCTTTAAAACGAGTACGCGTTTCAGCATCGATTTTTGCAATTGCATTTTCTAATGTTGTTAATGCATCGGTTAAATCTTTATCTTGATCATCAAGATATTGTTTACGTTCTGCTTCTTGCTCATATTCTTCAATTGCAGCAAGATTAATTGGACCCAGACGTTGAATTTTTGATTCTAAATCATCAACCTGCTGTTCCCATGCAAAATCATTTGCACCTTCAGGCATTTCATCAATCAATGTCTTTAGCTCAAAGCTGGTTTCATTAATTGCTTCTTCTAAAGTTTGACGTCGAACTTTTACTTCTTGCCAGCCAATACGAATAGACTCCAGTCCACTACGAACTTCCTGAACACCATTTTCAGCACCTGAGCGCGCTTCTTCTAACTCACGCATATGATGATCAATGGCTTCAACCGCCGTTCTTGCCTGGGTTAATTCTTCTTCAACTTTGATTCGAGTCTCAAGCAATACTGCTAACTCTTTATTCATGTCGTCAATAGGTGCATCACTTTCTTCTGCAGCTTTTAGTAACTCATCACGTCTGCTTGAAAGTTGTTGTTGACGTTCCTGCATACGTTCTAAAGCTTGCTCTGTTGAATTCAATTCTGCACGAAGCGTTTCAATACGTACTTTGATTTCATGAGCTGCATCACGTTCAACACGTGCTTGTTCACGTTTAGAACGTAAACTGTCCTGACAAGTATCACGACGTTGTTGAAGTTCAACACGCTGCTCTTCAAGCTTCGCCATCGCTTCTACTGCAACTTCTAATTTTTCGCGTGATATAGCAAGATCCTGATTATCTTTTTCAACTTCTAAACGAACTTCTTCAGCTTCAACACGTTGTTCTTCCTGACGTGTTTGCATTTGTTCTAAACGAGCCTGACGTGCACTTAAATCAGACTGACGGTTTGCGCGTTGACGTGATAACTGGTTGATGGTCATCTGACTGCCATCACGATCCATTTCTGCAGTACTAAGTTGTTCACGTTCAGTTTCCAGTTGTAGCTGAACCTGTTGCACGATGGCTTGTAATTCATTTGTTTCAGCCGTTAGTGTCTTCAACGTTTGCTCACGTTGTAAGATACCCGCTTTTTCATCTTTATCACGTGCAACACGTAACCAGTTTTTACCTAACCAGATACCTTCACTTGTGACGACAGATTCGCCATCTTGCAAGTTTCCACGCATTGATAATGCTTGTTGTAAACTATCAGCAACCAACACCCCTTTTAAAAGACTGGTTAATTTCCACGGCGCTTTAATTTTACTTTCTAAACTATCCGCCTGAATAGAACTACTGCTTAATTCAGCACGGGTATCGAATAATGTTAAGGTGCCTTCTTCAAAACTTTCCAGAACGTCAGTTAAAGGATCAACACCATCAACACATACTGCTTCAAGATGCTCACCTAAAACACACTCTGCTGCTTTAGCCCAACCAGCTTCAACTTCAAGCTCTTCGGCTAAACGAGGCGCATCCTGAAGATGCTGATTGTTCAACCATTGCGTAACCGCACCTTCTTCTTTACCTAAAGCAGCCTGTTGCAACGCTTCAAGTGAAGCACTACGTCCACGTAAATCCTGTAACTTACCGCGAGATTCATCAAGCTGTGTATTTAATGAATGAACAGAATCACGCAACTGACCAATTTGGCTTTTCTTTTCTTCCAGAATTGCTTCTGATTGTTTGATCTCAGCTTCATCTTTTTGCAGCTGTTGCTCAAGCTCACCGCTTTCACTAATTAATTGTTCATGAGATTGCTTGCCTAACTCTTCTCGTAGTCGTTCTAAACGTTGTTGTTGACGCTGTAAATGTTCTTCAACATGTTGAATATGTGTACGTTCAACTTCTGCATTGCGTGCAGGTTCAGTTGCGGCTTCACTAAAACTATCCCATTCACTTTGCCATGCTTGCATCGCACTTTCTGCTTCTAATAAGGCAGCCGATGACATTTCTGCAGTTTCTTGTAAATGATCAAGTTTAGGTTCAACTTCTGCGAGACTTTCTTTTACGATTGTTAAACGTTTTTGATCTGTTTCATGATGCGCATGCGCTTCTTGCCAGTCTTGTTCAAGCTGGGTTAAATCTTGTTGTTGTTGTTGACGACGTTCTTTTGCATGTTGAATAGACTGTTCTATTTTCGCAATATCAGTACCAACACTGTAAAAACGACTTTGCACTTCGTTAAATTTATCTGTCGCTTCTGTATGTGACTCACGTTGTGATTCAATTTCAGCTTCTATACTACGTTGGCGTGCAATCGCCGACTCAAGCGCTGTTTCTTGCTCACGAATTTGTGCTTCGGTTTTTTCTGCTTCATCTTGTTTAAGCAACCAGCGCAATGCGGTTAATTGTGCTTTTAACAAACGTTCTTCTTCACGTAAGACTTTATATTTTTCAGCGGTATTTGCCTGGCGTTTTAAACGAGCAAGTTGCTTATCTAATTCATCACGTAAATCACTTAAACGCTCCAGGTTTTCACGGGTATGTTTAATTCGGGTTTCTGTCTCACGACGACGCTCTTTATATTTTGAAATACCGGCAGCTTCTTCAAGAAAAGTCCGAAGTTCTTCTGGTTTAGCTTCAATCAGACGAGAGATGGTCCCTTGCTCGATGATTGCGTAACTACGTGGGCCTAAACCTGTACCAAGGAAAATATCGGTAATATCACGTCGGCGACAGCGAGTGCCGTTTAGATGGTAGACAGAGTGTCCATCACGCGTAACGGTACGTTTAATGGCAATTTCACTAAAGTTGGCATACTCACCACCTAGCTTGCCTTCTGAATTATCAAAAATCAGGTCAATTGAAGCCTGACCAACAGGTTTACGCCCTGTGGAGCCGTTGAAAATAACGTCCGCCATGGACTCACCACGTAAATGCTTGGCAGAGGATTCCCCCATTACCCAGCGAACGGCATCAATAATATTGGATTTTCCACAGCCATTTGGCCCCACAACACCACTTAACTGGCTTGGGAATTCAACGGTAGTTGGGTCGACGAAGGATTTAAATCCCGCTAATTTTAATTTACTTAAACGCATGAGCGGAAGGATAATCTATCCCCCATACTTCGCACAACATTGACTTCACATTCAAGCTATGCCGAATGAAAATAAATGCCAAATCTGGTGAAAAAACGTTCAATTTGTCATTAGTACAAATAAATTATTGAATTGAACCTAATGGGAACACGCTGGGCACACTGTTTTTTTGTAGCCCGGATGAAATAAAATGGAATCCGGGGGATCATTGCCGCACCACCCCGGATTCCGCTACGCTGCATCCGGGCTACGTTGATATTTTTTAATCAACCTCAAATTAAAATCAGTGCTAAAATCCAACATAACGAACATCCAATTTTAATTCAGTAAATTTAGAGAACATAAATGTCTACCCAACCTACTAAAGATTTAGAAACATTTGATAACCCAATGCCAGAACGTGATTACACCATTCGCATTGATATGCCCGAGTTCACCTGTTTGTGTCCAAAAACGGGCCAGCCCGATTTCGCGACTCTCCACCTTGAATATGTGCCCGATAAACAGTGTGTCGAACTGAAAGCATTAAAGCTTTATATTTGGGCATTTCGTGACGAAGGCCATTTTCATGAAAAAGTGACTAATATGATTCTTGATGATTTGGTAAAAGCCACTCAGCCACGTTTTATGCGCTTAACCGGCAAATTCAATGTTCGTGGCGGTCTTTACACTGAGGTTGTTGCTGAGCATCGTGACCCGAGCTGGAAAGCACCTGAGTACGTCACCCTTCCCTAAATAACTTAAAAGAGAGCATCGTGTCAGATAAAAGTTACTCGTCTATACTGACTCGTCCTTCTTCTCTATTTATTGGTATTGATCTTGGCACCTCCAGGTGCCGGGCCATTGCCATTGATGTATCCGGGAACATCGTTGCCCAATCAAAATTTACCTACCCCAGTCAAATTAAACACCAGCAACAAACACCACATGATTGGTGGCAGGCAACCCGGTCCGTCATACAAGACATAACTTCTCTTGTACACCATCAACATATTCAGGCCATCGCGATTGACGGCACCTCTGGCACGGTATTGTTGTGTGATGATGACGGACAACCTCTGTCACCTGCGTTGATGTACGATGACAAACGTGCTCAGCCTCAGGCAAATTATCTGCAACAATATGCACCGAAAGATTCAGTCGTATTAAGTGCGACGAGTGGTTTAGCAAAGGTCTTATGGTTACTGGAACATCATCGACCTCAAGACCATTTTCATATCGTGCATCAGGCTGATTGGATTACGGGTCAGTTATCTAAAAACTTTGCTACCAGTGATTTTAATAATGTTTTAAAAACAGGTTTCGACCCGCTTAATAAAATCTGGCCTTTGTGGTTAAAAGATTTATTAAGCGAACATAAAATCAACCTGTCTTGTTTACCGGAAGTAGTTTCACCCGGAACCGTTATTTCAAATATAAACTCACAAGTTGCCAGTGAACTCGGGCTACCAATTGATGTAGAAATTATTGCCGGTACAACGGACAGCACTGCGGCGTTTATGGCCAGTGGCTTAAATAAAGTTGGCCAGGCGGTAACTTCATTAGGATCAACGTTAGTTTTAAAAGTAATTAGTAACTTTCCAATCAATGATCCCGCTCATGGTGTATACAGTCAGCCATATGGTGAATATTGGTTAGTAGGTGGAGCATCCAACTCAGGTGGTGCAGTACTTAATTATTATTTTAACGATGCACAAATGCTGGCAATGACAAAACAACTCAAGCCAGATATATCGACTAACTTAAATTATTATCCTTTAATTGAACCGGGCGAACGCTTTCCAATTAATGATCCTGAATTAGCACCCCGCAGTTCACCAAAAGTAAATGATGATGTATTATTTTTTCAGGGCTTATTAGAAGGCATTGCAGATATAGAGCATACCGGATATAAATTACTGGAAGATCTGGGAGCGCCTTATCCAACATCTATACAAACAGCAGGTGGTGGTGCAACTAATATTGCCTGGCAGAAAATCAGGGAACATAAGCTTGGCATTCCCGTTACAATAGCAACACACACTGCAGCAGCATATGGATCGGCAATGCTAGCAGCAAAAAATTATTTAAATAAAAGAGACAATAAATGATCAGCAACCCCTTTTCTGGCGCATCTTACTTTCTAAGTGGCTTAGGTTTAGTAAATACAAACAAGATTCGTCGCTATGTATTAATGCCATTACTTATTAACATCATAATCTTTAGTGCCGGTTTATGGTTTGCAATAAATCAATTTGAAATATTTATTGCCTGGGCACTGTCTGATCTACCCAGTTGGTTAGGCTGGCTGGAATGGATTATGTGGCCACTGTTTGCATTAACTTTTTACGGCCTAGTTTTTTTTAGCTTTTCTATTATTGCTAATATTCTTGCTGCTCCCTTTAATGGCCCATTGGCTGCAGCTGTTGAACGGCATCTTACCGGTGAAGATGATTTACCTTCAACTAAAAAATTTATTGAAGAAGCCCGATTCGCAATTGGTAATGAATTCATCAAACTAAAATATTCATTATATTTAATGATGCCGCTGGCATTTCTCTCGCTAATATCACTTGCCTTCCCCCTTATTTCTCCATTAGTAGCCGTGCTATGGATGCTCTATACAATATGGGTATTAACTTTAGAATATGCTGACTTCCCCATGGCAAATCATGGCGTTGCTTTTCGTCATATAAGAGAAAAGCTGGCAGAAAAAAGGTTTCTGTCTTTAGGTTTTGGTAGTGTAGTTATGTTGGCAACATTAATCCCGATTATTAACTTCCTGGTTATGCCTATTGCTGTTGCTGGCGCCACTAAAATGTATATAAAAGAATTTAAAAGTTAACCTTTATGTTTTTTAGTAAAGTAAAAAAATCATCCAAAAAGTTTTTATCCTTACCCAATGTTGTCAAGACATTTAAAATAAGCTGGAAAGTCTTTTTACTTATATTTGTAATGGACACAGGCTATTTAATTGGAATTTGGCCAGATTGGAAAATATATGCAGAAGGTCCTGTACAACAATCTAATTTCATAAGAAATTATATATCTCAACATTACCGTCACCGAGACTGGCCACGTTTACACTGGCAACCGGTATCTATAAATAAAATCCCCAAGCACATGATACGCACGCTTATTGTTGCTGAGGATGCTCGATTCTATTCACATAGCGGAATTGATACGGATGCGTTACAAGAAGTGATGGAATATAACCTGTCAAAAAAGCGTTTTATATATGGTGGCAGTACTATCTCTCAACAAACCATTAAAAACATTTTTCTAAGTCCATCACGTAATCCTTTTCGTAAATGGCATGAGTTTGTTTTAACACTAGGCATGGAACGTAACTTAAGTAAAAAACGTATACTAACGTTATATTTAAATATCGTTGAGTTTGGTCGTGGTATTTATGGTGTCAATGCCGCAGCTCAATACTACTGGGGTATTCCTGCTTCACGTTTATCTGTCAAACAAGCTGTTGAACTTGCAGCAACATTGCCAGCCCCTGTAAAACATAATCCAAAAACCCGAACAAAATTTTTCTTAAAGCGTGTCAAAAAAATTGGTCGATATTTTTAACAAACACTGATGCCGGCGCTGAACACATTGAAATACAATTATCGCGTAAAACCATTAGATAGAAGAATAGAAAATTATTTATAGCCGCTATAATTTTAAGTTAAAACCTGGTTTACCCATAAATATTTTCAACAAATTGCTGTTGAATTGCCTCAACTTGATCCATGTTTTGCAATAATGCATTTACACAATCTTGATCAAGTGTTTCTCCTGCCAGGCTTTTTAAAGTTTTAATGGCTTTCTCATTACTCCAGGCTTCTTTATAAGGACGAGCACTGGTTAAAGCATCGAACACATCAGCAACTGCAACAATACGTGCTTCTATGGGAATTGCATTACCTTTCATTCCTGAAGGGTAGCCAGTTCCATTAATCGCTTCGTGATGTAGCTCTGCTATATTTCGTAGCATACCTATATATTCAATATTCTTAAGACCAAAATTTTCAAGAAGTTCATCAATCATCTCGCGGCCTTTGGCAGCGTGTGTTTTCATAATAGTTTTTTCATCATCATCCAGCTTTCCGGGTTTTAACAGAATACTGTCAGGCATGCTTATTTTTCCAATATCATGTAAAGGTGAAAACATAAAGATATGTTCAATGTAAGCATCATCTAAATTATATTTATCTGCCACTACGGTTGCGATAAGACGGCTATAACGGGACATGCGATCAAGATGGGTACCTGTTTCCGGATCACGAAGATGAGTAATGCGGCTTGTTGTCTTAACAGCAGCCGCTAAAGTTTGGATAGAGATTAATTCGTTAATAACTGTTAAGGAAATCAAATGGGCATAAACATCTATTTGCTGTAAAACATTTTCTGTAAAAACATCGGTCTTATCGGAGTTAAAGAAGATAAAACCAAAAAAAACACCATTATTAAACATCGGTAGTGTATAACTGGCAGCATATCCCTGGCGTCCAATTCTTGTGCTGTGTTCGTGGTGTCCTTCCTCAAATGTAAGCAGGTTATTGACAATACGTGGTAATCCTTTATCGAGAATAGCTTTTAAAGAAGGCGCATCATCAAGTGAGACCTGGTAATGCTCCAGAGGACTATCATCACCACTACTGTGTAAATATGTTTTAAGTGTTTTTGTATCCTGATCATAAATAGTGATCGCAATACGAACAATAAAAGGAAATGTTTCACTGATAGATTTGTGTGCCGCAATTACTTTATCGTGTAACGAAGTATGTTTATTAAGTTCTTCGAGAACATCATGATATTCAGCCATAGTTCACCTAAAATGTACCAATATGCTTTTAAGTATAATGATACTAAAGTAATCCACCAAGTTTAATTGTAGAGCAATACCACCAGAACCTGTTAATTTTGTTACATACAATACTTATATGAAAAATATTTATTATTAAACAGAAATAGAATAGGTTCCTGTTTCGTATTCATTAACTATATTTAAGGCTTTGGACTCATTGATATTATCGACACTGACAAAGGCAAAATCTATTGCAGACAATTCACCAATCGCACCTTGCAAGTATTCACCCTCAACATAAGCAGGAATGTCGTTAGCCTCTAACATCCCTTTTACGATATTAGCCTCAATACTGTTTTTTGCTGTGAATACTTTAACCATAATTAATTGCTCAATTTAAATAATTATTTAATCGTTTAACGCCTTCTGCAAGGCGGTCTATAGAAGTAGTATAGGCGAAACGTACAAATGTATCGGCTTTGTTACTACCAAAGTCTTTACCTGGCGTTATTGCCACACCAATATTTTCTAGCAAGTCATAAGCAAACTTATAACTATCTTTACTGAACTTTTCACAGTTCGCATAAATATAAAAGGCACCTTGCGGCTCCACTTCAATTTTAAAACCTAACTCTTTCAACTTAGGTAATAAAAAATCCCGACGTTGTTTAAATTCTTCTTTATGTTTCTCAAGTATTGATATTGTTTCTTCATTAAACGCAGCGAGTGCCGCATATTGTGCGGGTGTCGGAGCGGCAAGAAAAATATTTTGTGCAAGCTTATCCATATCTTTAACTAGTTTTTCTGGAGCGACTACCCAACCCAATCGCCAACCGGTCATATTAAAATATTTGGAAAAACTATTTATGACAATAATATTTTCATCAATATCGCGGTGTTCATAAAGATTAAGTGCCGTGTCGTACTCCACGTCATATACAAGCCCATGATAAATTTCATCAACAATTAAGTAAGCACCCTGCTCTTTAATAAATAAAGCCATCGCTACAAGTTCATCTTTTGCCAACAATGTTCCCGTAGGGTTAGAGGGTGATGCAACAATGACTGCTGACGTATTGGGCTTCCAGTTTTCTTTTAAGTGTTTTAATGTAAGTTGATATCCAGTACTTGCATCAACAGATATGGAACGCGTTTTTCCAGACAAGAAACGTACAAAGTTACGGTTACAGGGATAACCAGGATCAGCCAGTAATACTTCATCCCCTTCTTGCATAATGACACCAAGGGCTAACATCAACGCACCGGAGGCACCTGGGGTAATCACAACTCGGTTGGATGATATCGAAACGTTATAACGTGTTTGATAAAAGGTAGAAATTGCTTCACGCAATTCAGTCAACCCAACCGCGGGCGTATAATGCACGTCACCTGCACTGATTGCTGCAATGCCTGCTTCAACTATAGGTGCCGGTGTTGGGAAATCAGGCTCACCAATTTCCATATGTACTATGTCTTTACCTTCTGCTTCTAATTCTTTTGCTCGTGCGAGCAACGCCATTACATGAAAAGGTTGGATATCATTAATTCGTGAAGAACACCCCATGTTATTGAGAACTCCATACTAAACTTAACCTACACATCATTACATATATGTGTAGCCTGGATGCAGCGCAGCGAAATCCGGGGGAGGACTTTTGGCATTATTCCCCGGATTGCATTGCATTTCATCCGGGCTACGGATTCATCGAGGCTGAGTGAAGTGCTTTCACCATATCAATATTCAGATAATTAAATCCATGTGCATTACCTTCAAGAACCTTGAACGGTGAATCCGGTTCTCCATATTGATCCAGTACTATTGCTGCCCCGGTGAAGTCATGATCTTTAGTGTAATCATTAATTGTAATTATGGTTTTTAAATTTGCTCCTAATGAAGACAAGACGCCATTGCGAGAATCTTCAAAAGCAATGCAGTCTTCTGCCTTTAGATTCATTTTGTCTAAGGCCCAATCATAAATATCAGGCGCAGGTTTTTTTGCCGGCACAATATCGCCAGCCGCAATCACTTCAAACCAGTCCATCGATTCTTTACCTAAGGTATGAACAAGTAATGCCTCAACATTTGCAGGTGTTGTTGTTGTTGATATCGCTAAACGAAACCCTTTTTCACGTGCTTCGTTCAGTAACCTCTCAACACCGGGACGTAAAGGAATCGCGCCTTTCGACAACAAACTCGTATAGTGGGCTGTTTTCGCTTTATGCATATCTGCAATATAAGATGTTAAGTCTTCAGATTGATTAAAGTCAGGCTTATATTTATCCAAAAAGAACTTCATTCTTTCTTTACCGCCGGTAACCGTTAATAAATCTTCATAAATATCTACCGTCCAGTCCCAGTCCAGACCAGCATCAGCAAATGCTAGGTTAAATGCGACCCGATGCCCATCCCGCTCAGTATCTGCTAGTGTTCCATCCACATCAAAAATTAGTGCTTTTAACTCAGGCATTTCTAACTCCAAAATTCTATAAATTTACGTTTTGTGATATTAACCACTTGATTTACAATGAAATAATCTAATATTATGATTCACAATGACCAGTGAGCGCAATTGTACCACCTAGAAAAAATTTCGTAATTGTTGCGTATTTGATAGCATTCTGGTATTAAGTCGCGTCGTATTTTTTTATTTATACTTTATTCCACGGCTGGAGAGAATTTAACAATGCCTGCAAAGAAAAAAACAGCTGCAAAAAAGAAAGTTACTAAGAAAAAAACAGTAACTAAAAAGACAGTAGCGAAGAAAACAGTAGCTAAAAAGAAGGTTGTGGCTAAAAAAGCAGCAACTAAAAAAACAGCTACAAAAAAGAAAGCTGCGCCTAAGAGAAGAATCCCCTCAAATATTTCTCAGGAATTTAAACAGTTCGAGCCCTACAAAATTAAGAAGGGTGAAGAATATATGAATGAAGCTCAAGTTGAGCATTTTCATAATATTCTTGGTTCCTGGAAAAAGGAACTCATGGAAGAAGTTGATCGTACCGTGCATCATATGCAGGATGAAGCAGCAAACTTCCCTGATCCGAATGATCGAGCTTCTCAAGAATCCGATTTCACTATGGAGTTACGTACACGTGATCGTGAACGTAAGTTAATCAAGAAAATTGACGAGTCAATTGATAATCTTGATTCTGGTGATTATGGTTATTGCGAGGACTGCGGTATTGAGATTGGTATTCGTCGTCTTGAAGCTCGCCCAACGGCGAACCAATGCATTGACTGTAAAAGCTTAAGTGAAATTCGCGAAAAATCGATGTCTTAAATTGTAATAATTTAAACCTGACCTGGCAGTTATCTTTTTTTCAAAAGGTATCTGTCAGGTTAAGTCTGAATTATTGTATTTTAATGTCTCTAAACTCTGTAACACTGGCTCTAGTTCAGCAATAACGGCTGCCAGCAACTTCTCAGTATTTTCATTATCACTCCGACAAGCCTTCTCCAATTGTTCAGCAGCCTTCTGCACCGACAAAGCACCACATGTACCGGATAACCCCTTCAGTGTGTGAGCTAAGCGCATTGCCGCTTCTGGTTCATTCTTATCTGACTGAGATGTGCGAAAGATATCCTCGAAATTACAATAGCGTTTATGATAATTGATGAGTAATTTGTAATAAATGGCTACCTTACCCTCAGTATTTTTCAATCCTAGCTTGGCATCAATTCCCGAAAGTTCTGGAATTAGCTCATTCTCTGACAAACCTACTTTAATCACAGACTCTTCTATTGTGGGAATGGCATCATCCGCATGATTAGGTGAAATCCAGGTTGCCATCACTTTAAACATTTCTTGCACATTAATTGGTTTGGCAATGTGATCATTCATGCCGGCAGCCAATACCTTTTCCCCATCTCCTTTCATTGTATTGGCTGTTACCGCAATTATGGGTAGAGCTTTAAATTGTAATCCTTCTCGAATTTTGCGGGTGGCGGTATAACCGTCCATTACCGGCATTTGACAATCCATAAGTACGCCATCAAATGTCTTTTTGGCCAGCAAATCTAATGCCTCTTTACCATTATTCGCTATATCAATAATGGATATACCTTCACTCTCAAACAATGCCACAATCAGCTCCTGATTGATAAGGTCATCCTCAACCAGCAACAACTTCGCTCCTTGCACTTTTGAAACATCCTTGGCAAAGGCATCATCTATTTCATCTTGATGAGGAGTATTTAAGGTTTGGTTTGCTGAGGTTTGGCTCTGCTGTTTTTTTACTCGAACTTTAAAGTAAAAGGTACTGCCGATATCCGGTTCACTTTCCACCCAAATTTGACCATCCATCATCTCGGTCAGTTTTTTGGAGATAACCAGACCTAAACCGGATCCTCCATACTTGCGGGTTGTTGATGCATCTGCCTGAGAAAAGGAATGGAATAACTTTTGCTGTTGCTCTGCGCTCATCCCTATGCCGGTATCGTGTACCGAAAACTTTAGTACGACCTCACTATCACTTTCTTCTTCAACAACGACTTTAATTGCAATGCTGTCTCCCGAACTGGAAAATTTAACAGCATTGTTGCCCAGATTAATCAGGATTTGGCCAAGGCGCAGTGAATCTCCAATGAGTGCCGTAGGCACCCCTGGTGAAATATCATAATTCAGATCAACACTCTTCTCTTTAGCCTTGAGACCAATCAGGTTCATAAGGTTATCCATCACAACCTCAAGGTAAAAATTGCTCTCCTCAAGAGTCAGCATATCTGACTCAATTTTGGAGAAGTCGAGAATATCATTAAGGATACCTAACAAATTCTCTGCTGATTGATTTACCTTTTCAATATAATTTCGTTGCTTTAGATTGAGTGTTGTATGTAGGGCTAAATTCGACATACCGAGTATGGCACTCATCGGTGTACGTAGCTCGTGGCTCATATTGGCGAGAAACTCTGACTTGGCACTGTTAGCAGAATCTGACTCTGTTATAGCAATAATTAATTCCTGCTCAAACTTAGCTGTAGAGACTGCAAAGTGGCCGAGGATAAATCCACCGATAGTAAAAGCTGTCAATGCAGAATACAACGAAAGATAAAGAGCAACATCTGGTCCAACTTCATACTCAATAATTTGTGCAAATGCAATAAGCCATGAAACAAGCCACAAAATGACGGGAACTATAGTGAATCCAATCAAAAGTCTCTTTTCATGCTGCCAGGAAAACAAGAGAAAGGGCAAGCCTATCCATGCAACAAACATTAAGGAGGCATCTGCATCAGGATGAATAGAAAATGTGCTGCCAATAAAAATGGCCACATTACCAACCAGAATCCAGGTACATCGGGCTAGAGTATGTTTACCACGGCTGTGAATTAAGACACTGAAGGTAAGTCCAGCAAAAGCAAATAATGCCGCACCTATAAAAATGGGGGCGTTGAGATAGAGGGCCAATAAAAGCCAGCCAAGAGCCAACAAGCTAGCAAGTTTTACCCCAGCCTGTGATGCAGCGACTCTGCGTTCAATTTCAGAACTGTAGAAATAGTCATTCCTGGTCACAGCATCTAAACTCACTCTGCTTTATCCTTCTCTAACAATTTAAAACTCTGCAGGAAAAAAAACAACTATAGTGGACTGCTTTGTTAAGCCGTTTTCAAGATACAACACTTCTTGCATTCATCTTAAGCACTAAGTGCCCGTTCCCCTTCCCTGCGATCTTCCCGGATACTCAATTGGTTGCTTTTAGCGAAGCCCATAACAAACTCATAGGCATCTGGATTAATTTCGTTAAGGTTACGCGCGACAACCAAACACTTTTCGCCATCGATGATGCAGGGAGCTACAGCATTTGAATAATGTAAACGTTGATCGCTGCCAAAACTCGCTAATGTTGAAGAAATACGCTCAACCCAGTCACTTGGGCGTAATTTTTTACCATCTTCAGTAACTCCACGAATAATCCATTTTTCATCATTATTCACAACGCAGCCTTCTTCCCCTCTCATACTTAACAGACACTCTCTATTTTTGTTTAACGACTACTAATTCAATTACTTTAGAAGATAAGGCATAAAAATCACACTTTTTCATGGTTATAATCAAGCATGGCAGTATCAACAAATTATCGCGGGCGCTTTGCCCCTTCGCCCACTGGACCATTACATTTTGGTTCTCTGGTTGCCGCCATGGGAAGTTATTTACAGGCAAAAAGTCAAAATGGTGAGTGGTTGTTACGCATTGACGATATTGATCCTCCTCGAGAGCAAAAAGGCGCTACGGATAATATTTTAAGAACACTAGAAGGCTTTGGCTTTGAATGGGACAGAAGTGTTCTATACCAAAGTAACCAGCTAACTCGTTATCAAGAAGCCCTTCAGTATTTACTCGAACAAAAACTTGCCTATCCATGTAGCTGTAGTAGAAAAAGTATTCTTGAAAAAACGGGTCAAACAAAAGGCGAAACGGTTTACCCTGGATTTTGCCGTAATGGACCTTTAGAGAATCTATCCGAATACAGTATTCGAATACGCTGTAATAACGAATTTATCCAGTTTGATGATGCTATCCTCGGCCCACAATCTTTTGATTTGGAAAAAATGAACGGTGACTTTATATTACAGCGTCGTGATGGTTACTTTTCCTATCACTTAGCTTCTGGAATTGATGATGCTGAACAAGGTATTACAGAAGTTGTTCGAGGAGCAGACTTACTTAACTGTTCACCCAGTCAAATTTATGTGCAACAAACCTTGAATTTAACATCTCCACAATATTGCCATCTTCCCATTGTGTTGAATGAAACAGGTCAAAAACTCAGTAAACAAAGCCATGCAAAGCCCATTGAAATCAAGGAATCTGTTGATTTGCTCTATAAATCGTTAAAGTTTCTAGGGCAAATGCCGTCTATAGAACTCATGAATACTAATAATGAAGAGATATGGAATTGGGCAATAAACCACTGGCAACCAGAACGGGTTTCAAAAAAATAAACTCAAGAACTCAGCTCGAACATAACGTAATATTACTACCTGAATTTAAATCACCAACCAAAAAGATTAAATAGTGGATACACCTAAAATTGATAATATTGAGAACATGGAGCATTACATGCTCTATGGACGTGGCGAAATCATGCAGAAATTGCGTCAGTTAGGTAAAAGGAATTCACTCATTTCCCTTCATTTTAATAACGATACAATGCTCAGCACGGTGGTTGATGTTTTAGCGGATAAAAATTTATTGGTACTGGATTACGGTGGTAATGAAGAACTTAACCAAAAACTGCTTAAACATAACCGCGCTATCGTAAAAACAGATTACGATGGTATTACTGCGCAATTTACCATTACTGATATTCGTAAAGCACGCTTACAAGGTAAACCTAGCTTTGCCTGCACTTTGCCTGATAGCGTACTTTGGGTACAACGCCGGGAATTTTATCGTGTCAGAATTCCACTTAGTGAAAAGGTGACCTGTGAACTTATTCACGGTGATAATAATCGCACCGAATATCCTGTGCTGGATATTAGTACTGGTGGTATTGCACTATTTGACATAAATGGTGAACTGGAACTTGAACCGGGCAATGTCTTTCATAACTGTAAGCTAACCCTGGGTGAGCATGACACGGCTTTTATCAACCTTGAAATACGAAACCATATATTAAAAAATCCTAATGATGCGTCAGAAGGCACTCGTTGCGGTTGCGCCTTTCTAAACCTTACGGGTGACTTTGAGGCAGCAGTACAAAAATTCATTAATCTGGTTGATATGCAGCAGAAAAGAGTCGACTAGCGTATACCTTACTTTCACTCAGCCTTCTGAAATATTTATATCCTGTTTCTTAAAAATTTGTTCAATATAACTTGCTACCACGTTTAACTCTTGTAAAGATAAGGTTATAAAAAACATCTGGAGAGTTTTATGTCAGAACAACAATTATATGAAGTTCCTGCGGAATTTGCTGCAAAAACAAACATCACTGCTGAACAATATAAAACATTATATAAACAATCTATCGATGATCCTGAAACGTTCTGGGGTGAACAAGCTAAACAATTTTTAAGCTGGTCTAAACCCTGGGATAAGGTCATGGACTACAGCTTTGATGCAAATGATCTTTATATAAAATGGTTCCAGGGTGGCACGCTCAATGTTGCCTATAACTGCATCGACCGTCATCTTGATACAAAAGCTGATCAGGTAGCCATTATTTGGGAAGGTGATGATCCTAATGATGATAAAAAAATCACTTTCAAAGAACTCCATCATGATGTCAGTAAGTTTGCCAATATTCTAAAACAACGCGGAGTTAAAAAAGGCGACCGTGTTTGTATTTACATGCCGATGATCCCTGAAGCCGGTTATGCCATGCTTGCATGCGCGCGCATTGGTGCAGTTCACTCTGTTGTTTTTGGCGGCTTTTCTCCTGAAGCACTCAAGGGACGTATTCTTGATTCAGACTGCCAAATTGTTATCACCGCAGATGAAGGTGTACGTGCTGGTAAAAAAATCCCATTAAAGGCCAATACAGACAAAGCACTCGAAGACTGTCCAAACGTACACACTGTATTAACGGTTAAACGTACAGGTGGTGAAATTAACTGGAATGCAGATCGTGATGTTTGGTATCACGAAGCGTTTGAAGCTGCTTCCAATGATTGTCCATGTGAAGAAATGGACGCTGAAGATCCTTTATTTATTCTCTACACATCGGGCTCAACGGGTAAACCTAAAGGTATTTTACATACCACGGCTGGATACTTATTATTTTCTGCTATAACAACAAAATACACCTTTGACTTACAAGATAATGATATCTACTGGTGTACCGCTGATGTTGGTTGGATCACGGGTCACAGCTATTTACTCTATGGCCCATTAGCAAATGCAGCAACAACTGTATTTTTCGAGGGTGTGCCTAACTACCCTTCTCCATCTCGTTTTTGGGAAGTAGTTGATAAGCATAAAATTACCATTTTCTATACTGCACCCACTGCCATTCGTGCCTTAATGGCCGCTGGCAATGAGCCCGTGACCAAAACATCCCGCGCTTCATTGCGCTTATTGGGCACTGTTGGTGAACCCATTAACCCAGAGGCATGGCAGTGGTATTACAACGTGGTTGGTGAAGCACGTTGCCCTATTGTTGATACCTGGTGGCAAACTGAAACCGGCGGTCACATGCTCACTCCACTCCCTGGAGCAACCGCCCTCAAACCCGGCTCAGCCACTCAGCCTTTCTTTGGTGTGCAACCGGGCTTGATTGACGCAGATACAAATAAACTGATTGAAGGAACGGGTGAGGCCTCAGGTGCACTCGTCATGATAGGTTCATGGCCAGGGCAAATTCGTTCAATCTATGGCGACCACCAGCGTATGGTCGATACCTATTTTAAAGACTATCCCGGCTACTATTTCTCGGGGGATGGCGCTCGCCGTGATGCCGATGGTGACTATTGGATCACAGGTCGTATGGATGATGTTTTAAATGTATCAGGCCATCGCATGGGCACCGCAGAGGTCGAATCTGCATTAGTGTTGCATGAGAAGATAGCAGAAGCCGCTGTGGTCGGTTATCCGCATGATATTAAAGGTCAGGGGATTTACGCCTACGTCACTGCCATTAACGGCGTAGAATATACAGACGAGCTTAAAAAGGAATTGGTTGATCTTTGCCGGCAAGAAATTGGCCCTATTGCCAAACCGGACATTATTCAGTGGGCTCCAGGATTACCAAAGACCCGTTCTGGTAAAATTATGCGTCGTATTTTACGTAAAATTGCCGCCAATGAACTCGACTCTCTTGGTGATACATCAACACTTGCTGATCCGGCTGTTGTTGAGAACCTTATTGAAAACAGGGCGAATAAGTAGCTCCTGTCATTGCGTATTTATTCCCTCCCCTTTCAAGGGGAAGGGCTACGACTGCAAGGACGCAGGAGGTAGAGCAACGCATGGAGCAGTTGCCGAGGGAGGGGTGAATTAAATATGCCCTCACCCTAGCCCTCTCCCAGAGGGAGAGGGAATAAATACAAAACCAAATACTCTAAATATCACCGCAACGACTTAATCTTACGCTGTATTCGTGCCTGCCAGCCCGTACCTTCGGTTATATCATACATATGCTTCAGTACTTTACGTTCTGATGGATGCCTGACTGAACGAACATTGAATTTTCCCTTCTGGAAAATGCCGGGCTCAATATCGGTTATCTCGAAAGCACCAACATACTTCACCTCACCTGGTTCGACATTAAAAACATACTGATATGAAGTTCGAGTATTTTTAACAACATTATATTCGAGCTTATATGACTTTAAGCGTGAAATATAATAGTTTGCCGGTCGTAAGTTTTCAGCAACAAAGTTGCCATTTCTAAAAATCATAACGCGTGGAGGAGATATAAAGGGTGGTATATACAACTTGCCATACTCACGTAACTCAATTTCAGTAACTTCATGTCCACGAATAAAAACATTTCCAAAAATCATCCCATTTTCAGGCGATTTAATTTCAAAAGGCGGACGTGGTTTAACGGCGCACCCACTCAAATTGAGTATCATCACCAAAAACACAATAATCAATCCAAATCTTAAAAACGGAGTTCTTCCTATCTTCATTATGAATGCCTATTAAATATTTAAATAATTCATTTCTATGAAGATAAAAGCAGTTTTCATGCCAAATATGTCTTAAATTTTCTTAATCTAGGTCAATGTTATTAATCACAGCTTCTTTATAATTTACGTTTAATTTAAATGTCGAGGATTTCTTATGAGTTGTTGTGGCGGTTGTGGCGGTGAAGACGTCAATAAAGTGAAAGAAGAGGATAAAGTTGAGGAAGAAAAGCTAAAGCAAGAAAAAGAGAATAAAGCTGAACAAGCTAAATCTGAAGAATAAACAAAAAAAGGAACCCGAAGGTTCCTTTTTTTATAACTAATATTTATTACTAAATATTAATCTTCAGCTGTTACCGCTTTCATACTTAAACGGATACGGCCTTGCTTATCGATTTCAAGCACTTTAACTTTAACAGTTTCGCCTTCTGTTAACTTGTCGCTAACGTTTTCAACGCGTTCTTCACAGATTTGTGAAACGTGAACTAAGCCGTCTTTACCCGGTAAAATTGTTACAAATGCACCGAAGTCCATTAACTTAGCAACTTTACCTTCGTAAACTGTGCCAACTTCAACATCAGCCGTTAACTGCTCAACTTGACGCTTCGCTTCTTCAGCTGCTGCGCCATCGCTTGAAGCAATCTTCACCATGCCTTCGTCATTAATATCAATCGTTACACCAGTGGCTTCACATATGGCACGAATCGTCGCACCACCTTTGCCAATGACATCACGAATCTTGCTTGGATTGATTTTAAAAGTCACAAAACGTGGCGCAAAATCAGACATTGTTTCACGAGGCTTATCAAGAACAGCATTCATTGATTCAAGAATTGTTAAACGACCTTCTTTAGCTTGCCCTAAAGCGATTTCCATAATCTCTTTAGTGATGCCTTCGATTTTGATATCCATTTGTAAAGCAGTGATACCTTTATCGTTACCCGCTACTTTAAAGTCCATGTCACCTAAGTGATCTTCATCACCTAAGATATCAGTAAGAACGGCAAACTTGTTACCTTCTTTGATTAAGCCCATTGCGATACCCGCAACTGGTGCAGCTGTTGGTACGCCCGCATCCATCATAGATAGACTTGAACCACAAACAGAAGCCATTGAACTTGAACCATTTGATTCTGTGATTTCAGATACAACACGTAAGCTATATGGGAATTCTTCCATATCCGGCATGATACCCATTACGCCACGTTTTGCTAAACGACCATGACCAATCTCACGGCGCTTAGGCGTACCAACACGGCCTGTTTCACCTACTGAATATGGAGGGAAGTTGTATTGCAACATAAACGGTTCGCGATATGAACCGGTTAACGCGTCAATGATTTGTGAATCACGTTCTGTACCCAACGTTGTTACTACTAACGCTTGAGTTTCACCACGTGTGAATAAAGCTGAACCGTGTGCACGAGGGACAACGCCAACGCGAACTGTTACTTTACGAACTGTTTTAGTATCACGACCATCAATACGTGGCTCACCATCTAAAATCTTAGTACGTACAACTTTACTTTCGAGCTTTTCGATTGCTTCGCGCACTTCTTCTGCTGAATGACCTTCTTCATCTTCAGAAATTAATTTATCTTTAACGACTGTACGAATTTCGCTTAAACGCGCGTAACGTACCATTTTGTCACTGATGGTATAGGCTTCATTGAAATCAGCTTCAGAAATACCGGCCACATCCACTGTCAATTTTTCGTTTTCTTCAGGAGCAGTCCAACCCCAGGATTCTGTACCTACTTCAGCAGCGAATTCTTTGATTGCTTGAACAGCAACCTGGAATTGCTCGTGACCGTACATTACTGCACCTAACATCACGTCTTCTGAAAGTAACTTTGCTTCAGATTCAACCATTAATACTGCATCAGCAGTACCGGCAACAATCAAATCAAGATCTGATTCTTCTTTGCAAACAGTTGCTGATGGATTAAGGATATATTGACCATCTTTATAACCAACACGAGCTGCGCCAATTGGACCATTGAACGGTGTGCCTGTAATAGACAATGCCGCTGATGTACCAAGTAATGAAACGATGTCTGGAGAGATATCTGGATCTAACGAGATAACAGTACATATGATTTGTACTTCGTTAGTGAAGCCTTCCGGGAATAATGGACGAACTGGACGATCGATAAGACGTGCAGTTAATGTTTCGTTGTCAGTCGGACGACCTTCACGCTTGAGGAAACCACCAGGAATTTTACCTGCTGCATATGTTTTCTCAGTGTAGTCCACTGTCATTGGAAAGAAGTCACGACCTTCAACTTCTTTCTTTGAAGCAACAACAGTAACTAATACTACTGTGTCGCCCATGCTAATTTTTACCGCACCTGTTGCTTGGCGGGCGATTTCCCCTGTCTCAAGCTGTACCGTGTGATCACCAAATTTAAATTCTTTCGTTACAACAGCCATGAAGCTTCCTTATATTTTTTTTAAAAGGTTGGACAGGGAAATCTAATTTTTTATGCTTAATCTTACTTACGAAGACCTAAACCTGAAATCAAGTCACGGTAACGTTGAACATCTTTCTTTTTAAGATAATCGAGTAATTTACGACGCTGACTAACCATGCGTAATAAACCTTGACGTGAATGATGGTCATGAATGTGCTTTTTGAAATGACCTGAAAGATCATCAATTTTAGCTGAAAGTAGGGCCACCTGTACTTCAGGTGATCCAGTGTCTGTGTCTGAACGTTTATAGTCAGATACGATTTTAGCAGTCATTTCTGCGTTTATAGCCATTACAAGCTCCTCTGTGCATAGTTTTAGCTGGAAAATAGAGCGCGCATTTTAACTGTTCAATAGGGTCGGTTACAAGTCAGGGAGGCGTAAAACTTTGATTAATACAGGAAAAAACTGATTATTCGGCATTATCCTCGAATACGAACAATCTATTTGGCTTAACTCGGCCATCATCCATAATTTCACCAATTCCAAGGAAGCCTTTTTCTTCTGAAAACAGGCGAACGAGACCTTCAGAGGGTGCATTTGGTACTTGAACAGCTTGACCGCGACAAATATAAAAAGCGGCATCTGCAGTTAAATCGACACTTTCCCAATCGTACAAAGCCTCTTCAGCAGGCATTAAGAGACTATCGAGTTCATCAAAACCCTGCTCTTCTGACTTTTCCGCTAATTGCTCAAGTTCTTCTAAAGTGATGCACTCATCCAGGTTAAAGGGACCACTTTCAGTTCGTCGTAATGCACTTAAATGCGCGCCACAACCGAATTTCTCACCAATATCTTCAGCGAGAGTTCGAATGTAAGTACCTTTAGAACAATGCACTTCGATATCCATTTCGTCATCTTCGTAACGCAAAACCTGAATGTCAAAAATATGTACTGGACGCGATTTTCGTTCAATAGTAATGCCTTGATGCGCTAATTTATAGAGCGGTTGGCCGTCCACTTTTAAAGCAGAATGCATGGGGGGGATTTGTTCTATATCACCTAAAAAAGGTTCAATTGCGGCATTGATTTGTTTTTTGCTGTAATTTTCTACTGGACGCGTTTCAAGTATTTCACCTTCCGCATCAGCGGATGATGTTTTAATGCCTAACTTTAATGTCGCAAGATAACTTTTATCAGCATCGAGCAAGAAACCAGACACTTTGGTTGCTTCACCTAAACAAAGCGGCAATACACCTGTGGCAAGCGGATCAAGGCTACCCGTGTGCCCCGCTTTCGCGGCTTTAAATAAACGCTTAACTATTTGAAGTGCTCGATTAGATGTAATGCCGAGTGGCTTATCGAGTAATACTATACCGCTAATGTTGCGGCCTTTACGACGACGTCCCATTAACGTTACTCGTCAGAACCTGATTTATCGCTACTGGTTGTTGTATCGTCATCATCCATATCAGACATTCTATTGTCCGGGTTTTCCATACCCATTGCCTTATTAATTAACGAAGATAATTCATTACCATAGGAAATCGACTCATCATATTTAAAATGAATATGTGGAACGATACGTAGTTGCATTCGCTTAGCCAATTCATGACGTAAAAAACCCGCCGCCCCTTCTAGAATTTTTAACGTTTCTTCGATGGGATGTTCTTCATCTAACGTAGTAAAAAAGATATTCGCGTGCGACATGTCTTTACTTAACTTCACCGCAGAAATAGTCACCAAACCAAGACGGGGATCTTTGATTTCCTGTTGAACAAGCTGCGCCATTTCACGTTGAATTTGTTCACCAACTCGGCGTGTGCGACTGAAATCTTTAGGCATAGTAATTAATCGTTTTGTTTATAGAATGGATTGTATAGTTGTAATGTAGGTCGGCCTTCAGGCCGACATGCGGTATTCAATGCTTCAGTTAAAACGAATTACATCCTCATAATAACTAACACCGCGTCGGGCTGAAGCCCGACCTACAAGAAAAATAAATCTATTGTAGGTCAGGCTTCAGTCTGACGTGCGCGGTGCTCAGTGTATTCATAATAACGAGTAACATCACAATAATGATGTGCACCGCGTAAGAATAAATTCTGACCTACAGTGTGCGGGCAACCTCTACTCTTTCGTAGACTTCTATTTGATCACCAGGTTTAACATCATTGTAGTTCTTAACGCCGATACCACATTCCGTACCTGACTTAACTTCCTGAACATCGTCTTTAAAGCGACGTAAAGATTCAAGCTCACCTTCGTAGATAACCACATTATCACGTAATACACGAATCGGGTTACTACGTTTAACCGTGCCTTCAGTAACCATACAACCGGCAATCGCACCAATCTTTGGTGATTTGAACACATCACGTACTTCAGCAAGACCAACAATTTCTTCTTTGAATTCTGGTGCTAGCTTACCACTCATGGCAGCTTTCACTTCATCGATTAAATCGTAGATAACGCTGTAATAATGGAGGTTAATGCTTTCTTCATTAATTAAACGTTTCGCAACCGCATCGGCACGAACATTAAAACCTATAAGAATTGCATTAGATGCCATCGCAAGATTTGCATCAGACTCAGTAATACCACCTACGCCACTTGCAACGATAGCCACTTTAACTTCATCTGTTGAAAGTTTATGCAATGAATCAACAATGGCTTCGGCTGAACCTTTAACATCAGTTTTTAATACCACATTAACGGTACTAACATCACCCTCTTCCATTTGGTTAAACATATTTTCAAGCTTTGCTGCTTGTTGACGTGCTAACTTAGCATCTCGACTCTTAGCTTGACGATGTGTTGCAACTTCACGTGCTTTACGTTCATTTTCTACTACCGTTGCTTCATCACCTGCGCCCGGTGTACCTGATAAACCTAATACTTGAACGGGGATTGAAGGACCTGCTTCGGTTAATAGTTCACCATGTTCATTCATTAATGAACGAACACGACCAAACTCAAGACCAGCTAATAAAATATCGCCTTTCTTCAAGGTACCTTGTTCAATGAGTACCGTTGCAATTGGGCCACGGCCTTTATCTAAACGTGATTCAATAACCGCACCTTTCGCTGGCGCATCTTTTACTGCTTTAAGTTCAAGCACTTCTGAGGTTAACAATACTGATTCGAGTAAGCTATCAACGCCTTCACCAGTGTGTGCAGATACATTTACAAAAATAGTATCACCACCCCAGTCTTCAGCAATAACGCCTTCTTGAGAGAGTTCATTTTTAACACGGTCTGGATCTGCGCCTTCTTTATCAATCTTATTGATTGCGATAATGATGGGCACGTCACCTGCTTTAGCATGTTTAATTGCTTCACGGGTTTGTGGCATTACACCATCATCTGCGGCAACAACAACAATAACAATATCGGTTACGCCTGCACCACGTGCACGCATTGCAGTAAACGCTTCATGCCCCGGTGTATCCAGGAAAGTAATATGACCATTTTCAGTTTCTACATGATATGCACCAATGTGCTGCGTGATACCACCGGCTTCACCTGATGCTACTTTTGCTTTACGAATGTAATCCAGTAATGATGTTTTACCATGATCGACGTGACCCATAATGGTGACTACTGGTGCACGAGATGCTTCATCAAGGTGTTCAACCGATTCTTGTAATGTTTCTTCGATTGCATCGTCTTTAATCAGTTTATAAGTGTGACCCATTTCTTCAACAACCAGAGCAGATGTTTCCTGATCCAAAACCTGGTTAATGGTAACCATTGAACCTAAATTCATCAGTACCTTAATCACTTCATTAGATTTAACGCTCATACGTAAAGCAAGTTCTGCAACGGTAATCGTCTCAGGGATTGCAACTTCGTGAACAATAGCTGCCGTTGGTTTTTGGAAACCATGCTCATCGGATGCTTCAACTACACCACCACGACGTCTTGGTTTTTTCTTCTTACGGTTACTTGTATTGCCCGCTTTTAAATGAATTTCTTTACGTCCATAGCGAGTATCTTGCTTGTCTGATTTTTTAGCTTTACCACGTTTATCAGCAGTAGATGACGCATCAGCTTGTTTCTTTGCTTGTTCTTCTGTTTCTTTACGTGCTTTTTCTTCAGCTGCAATACGCGCTTTTTCATCCGCTTCAGCTGCTTTTACACGCTCTTCTTCATCAATAACTGCTTGACGTTTCGCTTTTACTTCATCGAGCTGACGCTGTTCTTCATCAACTACCGCTTGTTTTTCAGCATCAATTTTCTCACGAGCAGCTTTCTCTTCAGCAATGCGCGCTTCTTCTTCTTCCTGAATAACACTGCGTTTTACGTAAGTACGTTTTTTACGTACCTCAACAGTGACAGATTTACCTTTACCATGCGTGCCAGTAACTTTAAGTTCACTGGTCGACTTACGGTTTAAGGTAATCTTTTTTGGTTCAGATGATTTACCTGTTGACTCATGCTTGGCTTTTAAAAAGCTTAGCAACGTCATTTTTTCTTCATCAGTTATGGTCGCACCTGCATTACTCGCATCTACGCCTGCTTCTTTTAACTGTTCGAGCAACCGATCAACGGAAATGCCCACCACATCAGCAAATTGTGTAACACTAACATCTGCCATTCTTATACTCCTACCCTCAGTAACCTGTTAGTTACTGTAATTAACCGTTATCTTCTTCTGCGAACCAAGGTGCACGTGCAGTCATAATCAACGCACCCGCTTTCTCTTCGTCCATATCATCAATGACCATGAGTTCATCAATAGACTGCTCTGCTAAATCTTCCATGGTGATAATTCCAATGGCTGCCATGTGATAAGCCAGGTCAGAATCCATACCATCCATTTCTAATAAATCTTTTGCTGGTTCAACAGCCGTTAAATCTTCTTCTGAGCTAATTGCGCGTGTTAAAAGAACATCTTTAGCACGACCGCGTAACTCTTCGATCATGTCATCATCAAATTCTTCAATTTGCTGGAATTCGCTCATTGGCACATAAGCCACTTCATCAATCGAAGTAAAGCCTTCCTGAACCAGGATAACCGCAACTTCTTCATCAACGTCTAATAAATCCATAAAGACTTTTTGTGATTTAGCGGCCTCTTCTTCACTCTTTTCATCAGCCTGCGTTTCTGACATAACGTTTAATGTCCAACCTGTCAGCTCACTGGCAAGTTTAACATTTTGGCCACCACGACCAATTGCCTGTGAAAGTTGATCTTCAGCTACTGCGATATCCATGCTTTCAGTATCTTCATCAACAACAATAGATTCAACTTCTGCAGGAGACATTGCATTGATAACAAATTGTGCTGCATTGTCATCCCATAAAACGATATCAACACGTTCACCAGATAATTCATTTGATACCGCTTGCACACGTGAGCCACGCATACCTACACATGCACCAACAGGATCGATTCGTGGGTCGTTACTTTTAACAGCGATTTTTGCACGCGAACCCGGATCACGTGAAGCACCGATAATATCAATCAGTTCTTCACCTACTTCAGGTACTTCAATTTTAAAGAGTTCAACCAGAAATTCAGGAACGGTACGGCTCACAAATAATTGAGGACCGCGAACATCGGTACGAATTTCATTTAATAAACCACGAATACGATCACCTGGACGTACTGATTCGCGTGGAATCATATCTTCTCTTGGTATAATCGCATCTGCATTATTGCCAAGGTCAAGAAAAACATTACCACGCTCAACACGTTTAACCACGCCCATAACAAGTTGACCGATTTGTTCCTGAAAAGCTTCAGCAACCATAGCACGTTCAGCTTCTCTTACTTTTTGAACAATAACCTGTTTTGCTGTTTGCGCAGCAATACGACCAAATTCAATTGACTCAACTTGTTCTTCCGTAAACTCGCCTTCTTGAATTTCTTCATCTTCGTATTGTGCGGCACTTAATGTTGTTTGACGTTCAGGCATATCCATTGCGTCATCAGCAACGACTTCCCAACGACGGAATGTATCATAACTACCATCTTCATGATTTATCGCAACACGGATATCAACGTCATTGTTGTAACGTTTTTTTGTTGCAGTCGCTAATGCAATTTCAATCGCTTCAAAAATGACTTCTTTATCCACACCTTTCTCATTGGATACCGCGTCAACGACCATTAAAATCTCTTTGTTCATTATCCTGATGCCTCTATCAAAAACGACACTCTCTTGTGTCGCGGATTAATCATTCTAAATATAAAAACTTTCTAAATATCACTAATAATATTGGCTGTATCAATATCATCGATGTGTAATTGAAAAACTGTATCCGAATCAGCGTCTTTAACGTTGATATCTTCGCCTTCTATGCTTTCAATCTGGCCAGTTATTTTTCGTTTACCTTCAATAGCGTGGTATAGCTTAATTTTGACTTTGCTGCCCACGAACTGCTTAAACTGTTCAAAATTGAACAATGGTCGATCAATACCGGGGGAAGAAACCTCTAACGTAAACTGACCTTTAATCGGCTCTTCAACTTCAAGTACACCGCTCACCTGATGACTTACCTGCGAACAATCACTCACTGTAATACCATTAGAAGAATCAATATAGATTCTTAAAACGGTATGTTTTCCCATCGGCAAGTGTTCTATTCCGACTAACTCATATCCTAAACCCTCAACCGCGGGTCTAAGCAATTCAGTTAACTTGTCCTGACGAGTATTCGACATTCCGCCTGTTTCTTCCTTTTTAGAAAACAAAAAGTGGGCTCAAGGCCCACTTTAATAATTCATTCTGTACGGATCGGATTATAACACTATACGTATGAAGTGCAATCCAATATTCCCTAAAATCTCAATGCTTTTCCTCATATTACTTTTCTACCATCACTACAACGGTATTACCGTTACCCTGATATTCAAGTTTTGAAAAATAAAGCTTATTAGCCATGGCAATGCCTCGACCGTGGTTATCCATTACACGAGCAGTATCAAACTCCATGAAATCATCCCATTCAAAACCAGTCCCCTTATCAGTTATGGTATATGTCACACCATCTGAATCATTGATAACATCAACCGATGCGAATTTCTCCTTATGTTCAGGTAACTCGAGCCGACTGGCTATTTCTGATTCCCACTTATCTGCTTTACGTAATTCAGACTTTTCCTCATAACCAATATGCAAGTTTCCATGTTCAATGGCATTGATCATGAGTTCACTCAATCCCATGGCAATTTTATCTGGTTCATCACATGCACAAGCAATCAATGATGAAACTGCACGTACATCATCTAAACTGCGAAATTCAAAATGCGCATTTTTTAATAATTTCACTGATGATTTTGTAACATTAAGACTTGCAAGTAGTGCTTTGTTGTAACCACGATCTTTTACTGCAGTTTTAACGACTGAATGGAGAATATCGCTGGTAAATGGCTTAGTCAGGTAATAATAAGCACCCGCTTTTAAACCTTCAAGAATATCGTCTTTACTTACTTTCGCTGTCTGTAGAATAACAGGAATATACTTTAGTTCAGGGTGTGCCGACATCTTTTCCAGCACTTCCATACCGGACATTCTTGGCATCATACGATCGAGTAAAACGACATCATATTTAGCGGAGTTTGCCTCCAGCTTTTCCATCGCTTCAATGCCGTCACTGGCGGTTTCGACAATATAAGGCTGCCCTTTGCCGGTGAGAAACTCCTCAATAATATCGAGATTTAAGGGTTCATCATCAACAACGAGAATTACGGGCGAATCCATCTAAAGTAGTACTCCAACACATTAATATGAAACTATTATAAAGCAAGTTTATACAAAACTACCTTATTATGTCGGATACTCTTGAGGTTTCTTTAACGCATTAAGAAAAATAAGTCATTTTTATGAGCGAATGCTATCCGAATCATTTACTGGTTCATCAACATTCCAACGGGAACTTTTTATAAAATGAGTAATTTCTGAGGCGGGAATGGCTTTGCTGATGTGATACCCCTGAATAATGTCACAACGCCATTGATAAAGCTGCTGCATGACCTCTGCAGTTTCTACACCTTCTGCACAAACTCGTATTCCAAGGCTATGAGCTAATTCAATGGTGGATTTTACAATAACTTCATCATCATTATTTCCAATCATATCAATAACGAAGGATTTATCGATTTTTAATTCACTTACCGGCAGCTGTCGTAAACGACTTAAAGATGAGTGACCTGTGCCAAAATCATCAATCGAAAATAACAAACCTAAATCCTGTAAATTATTCATTAAGCGACTTAATCGTTCATAATCAGAAAAGAAAATATTTTCTGTTATTTCAAGAATAATTCCACCAACATTATCATGTTGCTTAATCAGGTGACGCATTCGTGCAACAAAACCATTTTCAAGAACCATGGTCACAGGAATATTGACTGATACTTTTAAATCATAACCATCTTTTAACCAGGCTAGTCTTTGACTCATCGCAGAATCAAGCGCCCAATAACTAAATTCATTAATTAATCCAGTTTGTTCCATTACGGAAATAAACATTTCTGTTGGTACATAGCCATTATTTTTATCCGGCCAGCGTGCTAGTGCCTCAACACCGATAAGTGTGCCACTTACAAGTTCAATTTTTGGCTGGTAATAAAGTTTAAATTCAGATTGTTCAAAAGCATTTTTAATTTTCTGCACAAGAGCAAGACGTCCTGATGTATCGTCTTTTTCAGCTTCGTAAACATGAATAGATTCATTATTACGTTTTGCAGCAATAATTGACGCATCCATATGCTTAAGTAATATTTGAACATCGTCACCATGCTCTGGATAAATAGTTATTCCTATTTTGGCGGTAATAGAAATAGATTCATTTGATAGTTTGATTGGTTCTTCCAGAACCTCAAGGAACATTTTGGCAGCATCTAATGCCATGTCGTTATAATTATTCAACATTAATACAGCAAATTCATCTCCACTTAAACGTGCCAAGCTACCTTTTGAGTCTAAAGAACTTGTTAAACGATTACTTACTTCTTTAAGTAACAAATCCCCTTCTTCATGGCCTAGTGCTTCATTAAGTTCCTGAAAACGATCAAGATCGATGATCATAATAGTGACGTATAAATTTTGTTCTTTAGCAATATTAATTTCTTGTTGTAGTCGATCTCGAAACAATAAACGATTCGGCAAGCCGGTAAGTTGATCGTAGAGCGTAAGATGTTCAAGTTCATGGTTAACTGAGATTAATCGTTTATTTAAACTTTTTAATTCAGTCTGATACTCTTCTGAAATACGTTTAGCTTCTTCCACTTTTTCCATGACCATTGCATTTTCAATCGCAATAGCAACTTGACCGGCGAAGAGCTCCAGTAAATGAAAATCATTTTCAGTAAACTCACCACCGCCTATTTTATTGATACCTGCCAACCCACCAAGAAAACTTTCACGTCCCATTAGCGGAACCATAATTAAAGTGCCGGCTTCATTTTCCCATGCGTTGCGTTCTTCTTCAGAAAGCTCATTAAGCATTCCCTTCCACCAGGCTTTACGATGACGCCATACCCATCCACAAACGCCAAAGTCCAGCGGTAAAGTTTCACCTACAATTTCATCAACATTTTCTCCATCGCCAGCACGATAGGTATATTCAGTGAATTCTTTATTTAGAATAGGAATGAGTAACGTTTCAGAATTGATCAGCTCCCTGGCACGCCTGGCGATAATATCAAAGACCTTATTAAGCTCGAGCTGGCTACCAATTGCCTGAGTTGTCTCGGTCAATAGCTGAATTTCGTATTCACGCTGCTTTAGTTCCTGTTCGAGCCGATTAACATGCTCTTCTTGACTAGATTGCTCCACTAAAACTTTTCCTTGGGGGGTAAGTATGAAAGTTTAATGTATTACATGATTTTATATAGATAATAACAATAAAATCAATAACTAGAGTACAAATATTAATAATATTTATCAGTAAAAATTTAGGCGCAGATAGTGTGTATGAAGCAGTTGGTTTTTATAATACTAGTTCGCGTTTTACTGCTGTTCAAAGATAAATCTGTAAACTTATGTTTTCTAACTACGGGTAACTAACCGACAGGTTGTATCAGAGAAAACACTTTATTACTTCCTGGAGCGACCTGGTCTGAAATAGTTCGTATTATCATAGTAAGTCTCATTTATATTATCTTTATCCCAGCCGGGTAATCCAAGCAAAGGAAAGGGAGATAAGTCTTTTGGTTTTTTATAAGGCTCCCTATTGCTAAATAACATAGCCAATTCATTATCAATATAATCAAGCTGTTGTTGATTTGTTTGTTGCAATATATTTTCGTCAACAGAAAGTAAAATACAATTTGCGGTCATACCGACATAAGGTGATAAACCCTTCTCATATAAAGCGTGTCCAAAAGTTACCAGTTTTAATTTTGTTTCAAGTTCATCGCGTCGATGCCAGAATAATTCCTTCCAATTAAAATCACGGATCAATTGCAGCATTGAATCATCACTACATAAAATAACCGCACCACCCTCATCAAATAAAGACAACATATTTTCAATGGGTGAGCGTCGTCCTAAATCTTTATTATTTTCTATGCGCACTTGCGCAGCAGGAATATGAATAGCATTAATCACTGCTTTGGTTTTAGGAAACATAAACCAGGTAAGGAATTGAAAAAAGTCATGCCAGTTTTCAGTACGCGTTTGAATCTCTCCATTCAAATAAATGCGCGGTGCGTAATGTTCACTGAAATGCCCAGGCTTACCATCTTGTTGAACGATTTTTAAAGCTTTACCACTTTGCGTAAGAATAGGTTTAGACAATGCAGAAAGAACGGCCTGATAATCAGTAAGACCCGGCCAGCCGTCTTTAAACTGTGAGAAATTATTAGCCCAGAGTTTTAATGGCTCAAAAATAGGCGAAAAGGAAACAAAATCAGCATCCCATTTTTGATTTAAATCAATATTGTGTGAAAACATTTATTTATTAGTCTTTAGTAGGTTGGCTCAAGCGAAGCGGAGCCAACGTAATTTTGTTGGTTCCGTCGCGGTGCTCCTTGAACCAACCTACAAAAATATCAAACTTAAGGCGCAAGACGCTCATTAATCCACTCACCGAAATCATTTTTCGAATACATAAAACGATCATGTAAACGACTATCTCGTGCTTGCCAAAATTCAATCGTTTTAGGCTCTATACGATAACCGCCCCAGAAAGAAGGTAAAGGAATTTCACCATGCACAAACTTATTCTTCATTTCATCGAACATTGCGTCAAGCAGTGCACGATTTTTCACAACCTTACTTTGATGCGAAGCCCATGCGCCAATCTGGCTACCACGTGGACGTGAAAGAAAATATTTAAGTGACTCAGCAGTTGGTATTTTTTCTGCTGTACCTGTGATTTTTACTTGTCGCCCCATTGAATGCCATGGAAACAGTAAACTTACTTTATTATTCGCTTCAATATGTTGAGCTTTACGACTGGAATAATTAGTGAAAAAGATAAAACCATTCTCATCAAATGATTTTAATAATACGGTGCGCTGCAACGGTTGCCCTTCTGTATCAACCGTTGCCAATATCATAGCGCTTGTTTCAGAAAGATCTGTTGAGCATGTTTCAGCATACCAACTTTCAAATTGTTTAATGGGATCAGCATGTAAGATTGAACTTTCCAAGCCTTCAGCCATTAATTTATCGCGCAGCTGAGAAGTTTTTAATGACGCGTCATACATAGTATTTATTGTTGTGGCATGAGTGGGTTACAGTTATTAATAACCACTTTCCCCTGCAACATATTTCCTTTTGAATATTCAGTAAAATAACATTTATTTGTTTTAGGATCGTAATTTTCAATCCAAAGGTTTTCATCTTTCCATGTTGCTCCAATATGACGTTGTCCAGCTGGTACAGACAATGACATTACACCACCGTATTTTTTGACAAAAATTTGTTGAAAGTGAAAATAATACGCAGCCCAACCAACGATAAAAACAGTGCCTGCGGCAATAAAAGCATATTTCCATTGATCAATTTTATGCCCAATAAAAACCAATAATGCGATTATTAAAGCAAATACGGTTATCCAGTATAAATAGGTAATCACAATACTCTCCTCTGAATCAGTACAGCAAAATTATAAAGAGTATTTTAAAGCAATGCTATTCTGTTAAACTATCTTTTTCACCTGCTATTTAAAACAACTCGTCATTGCGAGGGAACAAAGTGACCGCGGCATAAAATCGTTTGGAACGATTTTGAACAAGCTTTGCTTGGCCCGGAGGGCGAAGGGCCGGACGCCCGTAGTAATCTCCATAATCTAGCGTTATATCAAAAAGATTGCTTCGTTTTACTCTCAATGACAGGATTTTCATAATTATGTCTATTGTTCTCAGTACGCTCAACGCACGTTATATCCATGCCTCACTAGGTTTACGCTATTTACTTGCAAATATGGGCGAATTGCGTGTGCAAACCCAATTGCTTGAATTCATCATAAATAGTCGCCCCATTGATATTGTTGAAAGCTTGCTCAAAGACAAACCCAAAATTATTGCTTTAGGTGTCTATATTTGGAATGCAGAAGAAACACTGCAAGTTGTTAAGCTACTTAAACAAATCTCACCAGAAACAATTATTATTTTAGGTGGCCCTGAAGTCACTTATGAAACTCAAGAACAAGAGATTGTCGCTTTATCTGATTATGTCATTACAGGTCAAGCTGATATTAGTTTTAGAAAAACATGTATCGACATTTTAAATAATAAAAAGCCATTAGAAAAAATCATTAAAGCAGAGCATTTTAAGTTAAGTGAAATTAAGCTGCCTTATGGCGAATATACTGATGAAGACATTAAAAACCGGGTTATGTATGTTGAAGCATCGCGTGGTTGCCCTTTCAAATGTGAGTTCTGCTTATCCTCGTTAGATAAAACAGTTTATCCCTTTGAGCTCACTTTATTTCTTGGTGAGATGCAAAAACTCTATGACAGAGGTGTTCGCAGTTTTAAATTTATAGATCGTACTTTTAATTTAAAAATTAATACCAGCATCCAAATAATGGGATTCTTTTTATCTAAAATGGAAACAGACAAAGTCTATTTACATTTTGAGCTCATCCCAGACCATTTACCCGAAAAACTAAAAGCAGTCATGCAGCGATTCCCGGAAGACAGCTTACAGTTTGAAATTGGTATTCAAAGTTTAAATCCGGATATACAGGACATTATCAGCCGTAAACAGGATAACGAGAAAGTGGAAAGTAATATGAACTGGATCCGCAATAACACCTCCGCACATATTCATGCTGATCTCATTATTGGTTTACCGGGAGAAACCTTAACGAGCTTTGCAACAGGTTTTAATGAATTAGTCGCAATGAATCCGCATGAAATACAAGTTGGTGTACTTAAACGCTTACGTGGCACGCCCATTATTCGTCATACCGATGAATATGATATGCGCTACAGCCCTACTGCACCGTATGAAATACTCAGTAATAACATTATTGATTTTAGTACCATGCAAAAACTAAAACGCTTTGCACGATACTGGGATATGATTGCTAACTCGGGGCGTTTCAAACATACAAAAACGTTTTTACTTGGTAATAAACCTTTTGAAAACTTTTTAGAAGTAAGTAATTGGATTCATGCCGAGACAGACCAAACAAATCATATTGCCTTGCCCCGCTTATTCGTTTTGCTTAAAAAAGCAATGGTAGAAATTTTACATTTAAACGAAGAACAAACTAATGAATATTTGCTTAAAGATTTTGCAGACTCCGGAATTAAAGGACAACCAAAGTTTGTACTTCAGGCCAAGGAGAATGTTAAAGTTTTTAAACGTCGTTCAGAATCACGACAGCAACGTCACAAAATAAATATTTAAATAAGCTTTCAACGGTCGTTGAATTTTGAACCCGGCATTTCTTTTATATAGAGATCTTGTTTGCTATATGGGATTTCAATTCCTTCAGCATTAAAACATTTATAAATTGCTGTATTAAGAATATCCAGAACTCGGCCACGAATTTCAGGTGTCTCTACCCAGCATAAAAGATCAATATCTAAACTTGAATCACCAAAGGCTCGAAACCTTACTCTAGGTTCAGGAACTTCACACACTTCGTTTTCATTTATCGCAATTGATAGTAAAAGTTGTTTAACCTGATCAATATCAGAACCATAAGCCACACCAATTTTTATTTTCAAACGATATTTTTCATATGGACCACCCGATTCGTTACTGATTCTCGTATTACCCATTACAGCATTTGGAATGGTAATTTCTACATCACCACGAGTTAATAAACGAGTACTGCGAATTCCTATATGAGTAACTTTTCCACGTTCGCCACTGTCTAACACTACATAGTCACCAATTTTATATGGTGAGTCTGCTAATATGAATACACCTGAAAAAAGATTAGCCAACGTATCTTTGGCAGCAAAACCAATAGCAATACCGACGATACCTGCAGAAGCAAGCCACGCTGTCATATCGATCTTCCATGAGATAAAGACCAAATAAACAGCAATTACAAAAACAAAAATATATACAAGATTTTGAAATAAGGGTTTAGTCTGAATACTGATAAAGGAATGCTTGTCCGTATTTCGACTTATCTCATCCAGGATAACTGCAGTTAACCTTATTACAAATACACTCCACAGCATAATCAGAATAGACGCAACCATTGATTCCATAATTTCTATAGAATTTTGTGATAATTTAAGTGGTACTACCGCCAGAAGCACACCCAATAAAAAAAGAGTCCAAAACACCGGGCGAGATAATAAAATATTAACTTTATCGTCCCATTCTACTTTTGTTCTGCTGGTCAATTGTGTAATCAATACAGTCATTATCATTGTCACAATTTTGGTTAACATGAAAGAAAGGATGACAACGACAAAAAAAACAGAAATTGGATAATCACTGAAAAATTCAAAAACAGGATCTAACATTGAAAATGCATCACTTATAAAACTCTTATTGCTATCTACACTCATTAATTAAACCCATATTTTGCAGAATTCACATTCCAGGCATTTATTTTTGGCAAAAAAAACCCCGTGATAATCACAGGGTTTCTTTAAACTTCAAATGTAAAAGTTATTATACAGTTACGTTTGTTGCTTGTGGGCCTTTAGGACCGTCTTCCACGTCGAAAGTCACTTGTTGACCTTCAGCTAATGTACGGAAGCCATCGCTAGCGATTGCAGAGAAATGTACGAATACATCTTTGCTGCCGTCGTCAGGAGTGATGAAACCAAAGCCTTTAGATTCGTTAAACCATTTAACGTTACCAGTTGCCATTATTAATTACCTCATAATTAAATATTAAAAATGTGTTACAAATCTTACAAGGAAATTAACAGGATAAAACGTCTGACATAACCAGTAGAATGTAGCGCTTGGGATTGTAACCCCTTTTTTTAGAAAAAACAGCATATTCAACATATAAATCGCTAATTTCAATATGAATTTTTTCTTACACTACCTCAAATTATGGCTAATAAACCATTAATTATTTTAAAGATATTTCATTTTCGGCCCCTTTTTTACAAAACTTCCTATATAATGCGCGCTCAAATTCGGGTGCGCATCGGTCTGCACCTTTTAATCGTGATAAATCAGCTTTGAATTACACGAAATACGCTAGATAAGTTTTCGCCTAAGACCGTCCCATACATATTGTTTTGGGTAGGCCGATCCTCATAAATTTTGGAGAAATATTCTCATGTCATTTGACTCGCTCGGCCTTTCAGCCGAAATACTTCGTGCTGTATCCGATAAAGGTTATACCACTCCGACCCCTATTCAAATACAAGCCATTCCTCTTGTTCTGGAAGGACGCGACTTAATGGGTGGAGCACAAACAGGCACTGGTAAAACAGCCGGTTTTACGCTTCCTTTACTACAGCGGTTAATGGATACAACGAAACCACAAAAAGGCCGTCGCCCGCTTCGTTGTTTGATTCTTACACCAACTCGTGAATTAGCAGCACAGGTGCATGAAAGTGTGCAAACCTATGGCCGTCATCTTCCTCTTAAATCAGCGGTTGTATTTGGTGGGGTGAGCATTAACCCGCAAAAAATGAAACTCATTAAAGGGCTCGATATTTTAGTTGCCACTCCTGGCCGTTTACTCGATCACGTAAGCCAACGTTCTGCTGACCTTTCAAAAGTTGATATTCTGGTTCTAGATGAAGCCGATCGCATGCTTGATATGGGATTTATTCATGACATCAAAAAAGTACTGGCCTTATTACCAAAAGAAAAACAAACCTTACTTTTCTCTGCAACTTTCTCAAATGACATTAAGAAGTTAGCTAATAACCTGCTTAATAACCCTGCTCTTATTGAAGTTGCACAAATTAATACAACGGCTGAACGTATTAAACAGGTTGTGCATCATGTAGATAAAGGTCGTAAACGTGAATTACTATCGTTTTTAATTGGTTCCAATAACTGGAAACAGGTTCTCGTTTTCACACGAACTAAGCATGGAGCTAACCGTTTAGCAGAACAGCTAGGCAAGGATGGGATTACATCTGCGGCAATACATGGCAATAAAAGCCAGGGTGCTCGCACAAGAGCTCTTGCTGATTTTAAAGCGGGCAAAGTACGTGTTTTAGTTGCAACCGATATTGCTGCACGTGGTATTGATATTGATCAGCTACCCCACGTAGTCAACTTTGAACTTCCAAATGTTGCTGAAGATTATGTACACCGCATTGGTCGTACTGGTCGTGCTGGTAACGAAGGTGAAGCGATGTCTTTAGTTTGTGTGGATGAGCTGAAATTATTGAAAGATATTGAGCGCCTTACTAAAAGCGAAATACCTAAAATTACTACTGAAGGTTATGAGATTGATCCATCTATTAAAGCTGAACCTATTCAAAATGGTCGTGGCGGTAAGCAACAACCAAGACGAAGAAATGCTGGAAACAATTCTGGAGGCAGAAATACTTCAGCCAGACGTTCAGGTGGAAATAAATCATCAGGTGATCGTTCTTCAGGAAACAAATCTGAATCCCCATGGTCAAAAGCGACAGGTAATAAATCTCGACGTAATAACAACCAAAATCGAGCCCCATCAGGCAATCGTTAAAACATAGACAATTCAGTTTAACCAATGAAAAAAATTGCTATTTTTGTTGATGTACAAAACATTTATTACACTACCCGTGATAGTTATGGCCGTCAGTTCAATTATAGAAAGTTGTGGCAACTATTAAGTGCTGAAGGTGAGATTGTTTCTGCAACTGCTTATGCCATTGCAAGAAATGATGATTCACAAATAAAGTTTCAGGACGCGCTAAAACATATAGGGTTTGAGGTAAAACTTAAACCCTATATACAGCGTAGAGATGGTTCCGCTAAAGGTGACTGGGATGTTGGTATCACCATTGATGTTATGCAAACAGCAAAAGATGTTGATACTGTAGTTTTGCTTTCCGGAGATGGTGACTTTGACCTGTTATTAAAAAAGATTAGGGAAGATTATTCGGTTGATGCAGATGTGTATGGTGTGCCCGCACTCACAGCAAACTCACTGATCAATGCAGCGAGTGCATTCCACCCAATTGATAAAGAATTGTTACTTTAATTTTTTAGTGAAAAACTCAGCCTCATGTTCACTGGTTAAAAAATTAAAGCCCAATTAATTCAGCATGAAGACCATTTCTTGTTGCATCAGCTAGCAAATCTCTTGAATTAATCACATCGGGATCATAACCCACAATCATAAAATGTGGTTTTTTATCCAAACTATCTGCAGTCATAACGCCTGATAAGTTTAACAAACTATCCCTGAATGCTTCGCGTTTATCATGAGTAGTGTCTTCATCAATATGAAGGGTAACGTCCGCCATTTTAATATCCATAACAATGTCACCTTATTTTAAACAGTTAAAAAAGCGTAATTTCATCGGAATTACGTGATCTATAATTTTAGTTCATATTTTATTATTCGCCACGAAAATAATAAAAAATATCATTTTTACTTTTGTTGTATTTATCATAAATAATAGGGATATTGTTGTGTGAATGACTCACCACTCTGTGGCATAATGCGCGCCCTTTTGACGTATAAATAACACTCGGACAGTCTCTTGATTACTACAGCAAATATCACAATGCAATTTGGCGCAAAACCCTTATTCGAAAATATTTCCGCAAAATTTGGTAATGGCAATCGCTATGGCCTGATTGGTGCCAACGGTTGTGGCAAATCCACTTTCATGAAAATACTCACAGGTGAACTTGAACCCTCTTCCGGAAACTTTTCGATCGATGTCAATGAGACTGTTGGTAAATTAGGTCAGGATCAATTTGCTTTTGAAGAATACACGGTGCTCGACACAGTGATCATGGGTGATGCACGTCTTTGGGAAATTAAAGCAGAGCGTGACCGCATTTACTCTTTACCAGAAATGAGTGAAGAAGAAGGTATGAAAGTTGCCGAACTCGAAACTGAGTTCGCAGAATTAGATGGTTACACCGCTGAATCTCGTGCCGGTGAATTGTTGTTAGGTCTGGAAATCCCGGAAGAGCAACATACAGGTTTAATGAGTGCAGTTGCACCTGGCTGGAAATTACGCGTCTTACTTGCCCAGGCACTTTTTGCCAATCCAGATATTATGTTACTCGATGAACCTACCAATAACCTGGATATCAATACTATCCGTTGGTTAGAAAACATTCTTAATGAACGTAAAAGTACTATGATTATCATTTCACATGATCGTCATTTTCTTAATAGTGTTTGTACCCACATGGCTGATTTGGATTATGGTGAACTACGTCTTTACCCTGGTAACTACGATGAGTACATGACCGCATCAACCATGGCGCGTGAACAATTACATGCTGATAACGATAAGAAAAAGGTACAAATGGCTGAACTACAGGCTTTTGTGAGTCGTTTCTCTGCCAATGCATCTAAAGCAAAGCAAGCAACATCACGTGCGAAAAAATTAGAAAAAATTGAACTCACTGAAGTCGTAGCATCAAGTCGTAAAAGTCCTTTTATTCGTTTTGAACAAGACAAAAAACTTTATCGTATTGCATTAGAAATTGAAGACATGAGTAAAGGTTTCGATGATAAACAATTATTCAAACATCTAAACCTCTTAGCAGAAGTCGGTGAGCGTATTGCTGTTATCGGTCCTAATGGCATTGGTAAAACAACATTATTACGTACCCTGGTGCATGACCTGGCACCCGACAGTGGTCATATTAAATGGTCAGAAAACTCAAACATTGGTTACTACGCACAGGATCATTCGGGTGACTTTGAAAATGACATGTCTCTCTTCGACTGGATGAGCCACTTCAAACAACCCGGTGATGATGAACAAGCTGTTCGTGGAATATTAGGTCGTATGTTGTTTTCTCAAAGTGATATTGATAAATCAGTGACTAAAATATCCGGTGGTGAGCAAGGTCGCATGTTATTCGGCAAACTCATGATGCAAAAACCCAATATCTTAGTACTTGATGAACCTACCAATCACCTGGACATGGAATCGATTGAAGCATTGAATCTCGCATTAGATAATTATCCTGGCACACTCATATTTGTGAGCCACGATAGAGAATTTGTTTCATCATTAGCGACGCGTATTATTGAACTATCACCAACAGGTGTTACTAACTATAGTGGTAGCTATGATGAATACTTGAGAGATCAAGCAACTGATTAAATTAGAGGATTAAACCAATGAAATTACTCATTCGTAATCTCACACGTACAACAACAGAAAAGGAACTTCTATCTCTCTTTGAACCCTTTGGAACGGTACAGTCATGTACACTGGTTATGGATAAAGAAACCGGAGCATCAAAAGGTTTTGGTTTTGTTGAAATGCCTAAGCAAGGTGATGCTAAAGCAGCAATGAAAAGTATTAACGGAAAAGAGATTGCAGGTAACAAAATCCGGGTTAAAAAAGCAGACGATAAATAATCTCAATTTATTATTGCAAAATATAAGGCTATCTAGAAAAAATATCGTAATCGAAACTCGTATTTCTGATCATTACGTTTCTCTGAAAATTCACTATTGTTGTCGCCATAAAGTAAAGTCGCTTTAAAGCGAAATTCAAGGTTCTGTATACCTGTGTAAATGATTTCAGGTGATAATGAATAACTATTATCACCAAGATTGTAGATGGTCGTCAGTGCTGGAACAAAATATACCCAGTCAAAAGGTTCCTTAGTGCTGAGTCGAAGGTAAAGATACTCTTCCCCGGGGTTTCGGGTAAGAAAAGATTTTTCACCAACCGATGAAAGTGTTGTTAATAAATCCGTGTCATTGCTTGCATTAGCACTATCCACAGCAATAAAAAATGATTTCATCTCAGCTGCGGAATAGCCACTATTATTTCTATAATATTCGGCAATAATAGTCATGTCATTATCTGTCAGATAACGTAAACCTAATAACCAGCGAGTGGTTGAACCAGTTTGACTACTCACTGCCCCACTGTCAGATACAAGTTGTCGAGTAATCTCGTCAAAATAAGCCCATTCCCCATGCACTTCAAATTGAGTGTTTATATTTTTTGAAAAATCAAATCCATAACGTAAACTGCGGCTACCCTCATTTAGATAAACGACATCAATGTCTGTATCTTTATAAAGCAGGTAAAGTTTTGCAGCAACGTTGTTGTGCTCAATTTGACCAAAGTCCTCATTTATTTTATCTGTAACAGGTAGTAAGACCGGAGTAAAAGCCAACGTCTTTATTTCACCAGAATAACTTTTAATGATATCTGCTAAGGCAACAACATAACCTTCACGTGAAAGTTCGGGTTCACCAGGATCCTTTGGGCGCTCAACAAACCCCACAGGATTCCATGCATAACCTTTACCCCACTTAATGGCTTTTTTCCCAGCCACGAGAGTAATCCCTGTCGCAGGTTGATAGGTTGCAAAGGCCTCATAAAGATTACTCTGCTGCACACTAACAAGCTCATTATCATAAATTTCAGAATGAAAATTAAAGCGTGCTTGCCACTTATCCTGCTTATAGTCACCGTTGAGTTCAATTATGCCGGTGTGTTGAGTAAGTGAGTCAGGTGGCACCTGATTGATAAAAAAAAGTGCATTGGCAGAAGCATTTTGATTAATTTCCTGATAACTCAATGAGTATTCAAGATACCCGCCCAGGCGATAGTTTTTCTTTTGGTATGAAGATACATCAAAACTAAATTCTTCTACTGCTAAGCTGTAACCCGACAGCAAAAACAATATCAGCATGAAAACATGCTGTGCAATTCTCATCGTAAACTTTCAATCTGTGACATGTAATTTAGCGTAAAGACTTCATCAGCAAACGTGCGTTTTTTAATATTAGAAAACAACATAATGGATTGATAACCTTCATAAAGTGGACTATCAGTTTGTAACATAGCAGGACGAATGATGCCGTTACCAAAATCTTTTATCCTGGAATAATGAAGTGTTTTAATTAACAATCCACTCGCAGCATAAGCCTCTATTGTTATTGGTACCAAATTTTTCTTATCAACCCACATCTTTAATCGATCGTATGCAACACTATTAGTTTTAGCTTTCAACTCAAGAATATGCTTATCCTTCTCGTTCTCCACTCCGGTTACATTATATTCCTGATTATAATCCAGACGTAAAATATCAGAATTGTTGAAAACACCCCCAACGACTGATTGTAAGCTGGTGATGCGTAAAGGTTTGCCCACATTGGGGATATACAACCACATGTTATCGCCATCACGTAGTGAACTACGCCCCTTCTCACTGGGCGGATCAAGAAACAAGGCAACCATCTTATCTCGCCCCTTCTTAATACTATAAAGAACAAATTCTTTACGGTCTCCGTCAGGCTCAATATTGATCAATTTGCGATACATTTCATAAGATTCTGGTTGCAAATTACGATCAACTTTTTTTAATATTGCTGTGCCGTCTTCTGCAAAAGCAGTACTTGTTAAAAATACGGTAACAACGTAAAAAATTGATAAGACTATTTTTATGCGCATAGTTTGATTCTCTTAAAATATAAATACATTAGAAATGACGTAACGCCTCGATAGGATCCATTCTTGAGGCTTTCCATGCCGGTTGTAAGCTAGCCAGCACAGAAACTAAAATCACTACCCCTGAAATTATTAGCACTTCATTTATCGCCAAAGTAGGTTGAAGAACAAGATTCTCCTGCCGACCAAATGAAAACGAAATAGTTTTGACGTTCATAATATAGACAATCGTAAAACTAATTACTGAACCAATAAACGCGCCAAGAATTCCCAGTAACAAACCTTCAGTAACAAATAACGAAAGTATACGTGAAGGTATTGTGCCAATCGCTGCAATAGTACCGATTTCATTTATACGTTCATACACTGCCATCAGCATCACATTCATAATACTAATTAATACAATAGCAACAAGCATCACCTTAATGAAGACATCAAGCATATCAATCATTTTGGCAATATTAGAAAACGGTGAGAGCTTTTCCCAGGTGTGTACATCAAACGCGGGTTTGCCTGCCTTGTTATTAAACTGCCCGAAATAAGTATTCATTTCTTTATGAATTTTACTCAACGCTTTTGATGATTTTAAGCGAATAGCAATTTCACTAATTTCAGTGTCTTCCATGCGTAACAAATTGCGAGCATCATCAATGTGCATGTAACCATCACGTCCACCTGGTCCGGAGATACCTTCAAGCACACCGCGTATCATAAACGTATTGCCATTAACCGAACCTTCACGATTAGTCGCAACAATCACTATTGAGTCACCAACTTTAACCTTGAGCCCTTTAGCGATCAGTTCAGGGATCACGATTTTTCCTGGCTCAACAAATGCTGCTTTGCGATCACCTTCTATTAATCTTCCAGGTAATAACGGAGAAGTCGCAATTTCCATCTCTGGATCAATAGAATTAAATCGGATACTCGTGGTTTCTTTAAAGTTACTAAACATAGCGCCAAATTTAACGCGTGTTGTCCAGGCTTCTATATCATCACGCTCACTAAGGTAACCGGTAACTTTCTCTACCATGGCTGGCTTCATATTTAATGTCAGAGGTAAGCTTTCGATAGAGGCAACGTAACCCTTTTTGTGGATCTGAACATGGCCAAGCATGGAGTCTGTAATCTGGCCAACCATCAATGCACGAAAAGATCCTGACAGGGAAATAAATAATAAAACAGCCACAATGCCGATAGTAATCAGTAGTGTAGTAAGTATTGTTCTGCGCCTATAACGCATCAAATTCTTAGAAGCAATTTTAAGGATATTTATCATGATGCAACCTCCTCTTTGTTTTCGATACTTCCATCAACAAGAGTATAAGTCACTTCGGCTTCTGCCATTATTTTTGGATCATGTGTTGAAAAAATAAATGTTGTATTAAACTTTTCACGCATTGACTTCATTAACTCAATAACACGGTGTGCGGTGACACTATCCAGGTTAGCCGTTGGCTCATCGGCAAGGACTAATTTTGCATTCGTAACAAGTGCCCTCGCAATAGCTACTCGTTGTTTCTGTCCTCCAGATAACTGACTGGGAAGCTTGTCCGCTTGCTCTTTCATCCCAACAGCATCGAGTAATTCCATTACTTGTTTACGACGTTTTGCAGCCGGCCAGTTTTGTACCATGATAAGTGGGTATTCCACATTTTCATAAACAGATAGAACCGGAATCAAATTAAAATCCTGAAATACAAAACCAATATTCTCCCCCCTGAAAATAGCCGCTTGTTTCTGGTCCAATGAAGAAACATCAGTACCGGCTACATGTAACTCTCCACAACTTGGCGAGTCCAGACAACCAATCATATTTAACAAAGTACTCTTGCCGCTACCCGAAGGACCGACAAAACTCACAAATGAACCCACATCAATGTTAAAGTTAACCTCGTTGATAGCCTTAACTGCAATATCGCCTGCCTGATAAGTCTTGCAAAGGCCGCTTGCTTCAATAAGTGACATATGAATTTCCCTTGATTTTTGAGACAACCTGTCTTAATTTACCTAAAGTATAAGAATGTTATAGCAAACTATTTAATTACATTTACCAATAATCGTACTAAATATATGTTTTTAGGATGTAACTATACTTAATAAGCATCAATATTATTTTAGAATAAAACACTTTATTTGTTAGAACAAACTACACTGTTTATAGAACGTACAGTAAGGGTGTTCTATATCATAACTTTTATTTAATAGAGCTGTTACAAATATTTTTCTTTAAACAGCTTTTCAAACTAAGAGGTGAATGCAAATGAATACTTATATTAAACATTTACTCTTCATTATTACATTAAGTATGGCTTTTCCTGCTACCTCTGTTTTTGCCGAAGACCGGTATATGGTTGGCAAATGATGTCAGAACAAGAACGACAAGAACATCGTACTAAGATGCAAAACATGAACACCGAAGAAGAAAGAAACCATTATCGCATGGAGCATCGCAAAATGATGGAGCAACGCGCTAAAAAACAAGGCAAATCTTTATCTGATATGCCAAGAAACATGATGAATGAGCGCGATTCAGATCATATGGGCTCCGGTGGAGGTATGGGTTCAGGAGGCAGAGGTGGTCGCTAGTAGTATTAGTGTTTAATCACGCTTAAAGAAGTTTTAGCCTTTATAAATGGTCAGCTATCACGGACCGTTTTTTCGTTTTTATTTAAAGATTCGACATCTTTATCAAAACGGATAACTCTCTCTTTTGTAAATGATGTATCAGATTTGCTTTAAACTTTTACAATTAATGGATAAGAGATTGCAGGTAACAAAATCCGGGTTAAAAAATCAGAAAACAAATAATCTTACAATAGCCGAATTTTTGATTACGATTATTCATTAAGCCTCTCACGTATTCTTTGTAATAAAGATTGTGAGTTAAAAGGTTTAAATAATAAATTTTGTTGCAGGCTCTCATCGACCATTCCCATATTACGATTATCTGTAAAACCACTGGCGAGCTGAATTTTTATAGCCGGATACTTTTCTTTAACGAGAGCAGCCAATTGATAGCCATCCATTTCAGGCATAATGACATCGGAAAATACCAGATCAACTGTTTCATGTTCAAGAATCTGCAGAGCCTTTTTTGCACTTTCGACCGAAAGAACATTAAAGCCATGTCGCTTAAGTATTTCACTACTTAAACGGAGTAATGCAGGTTCATCATCCACTATCAGTATAGTTTCAGTGCCCCTGATATCTACTTCTTTATTTTCTTCTACTAATTGTTCATCCTGATCATTTCCATGATAACGGGGAAAATAGAGTGCAAACTGACTACCTTGTCCAGGTTCAGAATAAGCCTTGATTGCACTTCCACTACTGCGTACAAAACCGTAAACCCGGCTCAGCCCCAATCCGGTACCCTGCTCTCCCTTGGTTGAGAAAAATGGCTCAAAAATCTTATCTCTGATTGCTTCATCCATGCCACAGCCAGTATCCGTAATACTGAGCAAGACATAATCACCCGATGTCAGACCTAAGGCCTCAGCCTCCAGCTGATTGAGTTGTTCATTACTGCTACGAATCGTTAACTGACCATTAGTTTCTATAGCATGCATGGCATTAATGCTTATGTTAAAGATGGTATCCTCCATTTCACTCGCATCAATCCACACCGCCCATAAGTCTTCTGCCAGATCAAAGACCAGTTTAATACGAACAGTTAATGTTTTTTCCAGCATGTGCTGTTGATTCAGCAATAACGAATTTAGATTTATACGTTCAGCTTCAGAGGTACTTTGTCGAGAAAAGGCCAGTAACTTTTTAGTAAGTTTGGCTCCACGCTCAGCAGCATGATGTATTTCATGGACATATTTCGCCAGTTTGGGCTGGTCATTCAGTACATCTTCCAGTAAATCGGAATAGCCCAAAATAATACCAAGCATATTGTTGTAGTCGTGAGCAATTCCACCTGTGAGTTTACCCAGTGCATCCATTTTCTGTGACTGGTGTAATTGATGCTGTAGTTTCGCGCGCTCTTTTTCCTTTAATCTTATGTTGCTCAGGTCACGAATACCCATTAAGACACTTAGCGGAGAACTGTCATTATCTCGAATGATTTGTACCGTAATTTGAATAGGTTTACCTGATGAATTATCAGGATGATCTTTTTCCATAATAATGACTTCATCGCGCCGTTCTTTACGAGCCTTACAAACCGGACATGGAATCTCTTCACCTTCGGGATGGATAATAGAAGTAATATCACGCCCCACCGCCAACGCCGGTGTCAGTCCAGTCATCAGGTAGAAGGATCGATTCGCTCGAAGCAACTTGTCATCCAGATCAATGAGGTAGATGGCATCTTCGAAAAAGTCCATCGCAAATGACCACTCTTTAGATGATTTCGCAAGCGTCTCTTCCGTTTTTAATCGTTGCATTTCTGCAACTGTTCGCACGGCAAAGATCTGCAAGATGTTTTCCACCTGTTTGATATTCTCTATTTGCTTTATACTCAAAACGACAACCAGGCCAATATTTTTGCCAGAGGCATCAATCAAAGGTACACCAACATAACTTTCTGCATCCATATCCACTAACATGTGATCATCGGGAAATAACTGCTGAATATCACAGGAATATGATCGAGGCTTATCACTGCTATCTCTCACCACATGACTGCAGGGTGTACCCGCCAGGTCATAACTTAAATTATCAACAATTTCACCATCAACACATAAGGCAATTGTATTAACACTATCTTCTTTGTATTCATCTAACAGAGCAATAAAGACATATTCAAGATCGAAAATTTTTGCAAGATGTAATGTTAGCGACTCAAAGAATGCTTCACCAAGCTGAGCTGAGACAGCTATCGCAACATTTTGCATCATCAACTCACCATGTTTGCGCTCAGTAATATCTTCAGCAACCCCCGCAATACGAAAGACCTGTCCATTATCGTCATAGATGGGGTATGCCCTTGCTTTAATCCAGAGTATTTGTCCATCCGGTCTTTTAATACGATATTCCCTAAAATCAATACTCTCACCAATATTGTTTAAGTCTTTAGGAATATCATCAATGACCTGAACGCGATCATCCGGATGAATCATCTCCGTCCATATATGTGGATCCTGATATAAATCTTCTGCTTTTTGTCCCCAGATTTTCTCGAAAGCCGGGCTAACATATAACACTTCATCCCAGTCAGGTGAAACCAACCAGAATACCTCGTTAATATTTTCAGCCAGCTGGAGAAAATATTCTCCGCTTTCAATAATTCCATTTAGTGATGCATTATTTTTGTTCATATAATTTTTATTAATACATTTTCCTGTAGTGAAGTTATTCGCTATCCAAGCTATTTTTTTAATAATTATATTTATTAAATATTTTTTGAACCCGCAGTAATTCTGTCATAAAGCTTGTCTAACTTTGATATTTCAAAACCAATACCCTGTCGATTCTCTTTTATCAGTTCAAATTCTATAGCCTGCGCAGCTCTATACAACTCATCAAAACCATAATTTCCACTGGTTCCTTTTAGATCATGAATATTCTGACGTAGCTCGACCCAGCTCTCTGTACTGAAACTTTCATTAATTTTTGAAATTATTTGTGGCAGTTTTGAAATAAAGCGTTCGACAAGATCTATCAAGTCTGGTTCTTCAATTAAAACAGTCGATGTTATAGGTCCACCCACATCATCTTCAATTTTAACTTTATGCAGATATCGTGAAACGTTATTTATAAATTGTTGTTGGATAATCGGTTTCTGAATAAAATCATCACAACCAGCTTCATAACAAGTATCGATATCTTCCTTCATTGCATTTGCTGTTAATGCAACGATGGGTTTTGTATAGCCATGTTCACGTAAATATTTAGTTGCATCGACACCATTCATAACAGGCATTTGCATATCCATTAAGATTAAATCAAATTCAGCCTTATCTGCTTGCTCAATTGCTTCTTTACCATTATTAGCAATAGTTACATCAGCACCTAACTTTCTTAAATACATGGAAACCAGTCTTTGATTGTCAACATTATCTTCTGTTAAAAGTACCCTACCGGATAATTTCATACTATGATATGCAATGACAGATTGAGATGATGCTTCTTTTATTTCAGGCAAGGTTCTCAGTAATTTTGAATTTTTAATATCGCCCATTGAAACAGTGGCACAAAAACGACTTCCCTTGCCTACTGTGCTTTTAACAGTTATATCTCCACCTAACTTTTCTGCTAATTGTTTTGATAAGTTCAAACCTAAACCGGTTCCACCATATTTACGAGATGTTGATGAATCAGCTTGAGTAAATGGATTAAATATTATTGATATTTGTTCTTCCTTTAATCCAATACCGCTATCTTCTACCTCTACAAAAAGTAAATTACTAGTAAAATCACATGAAACTTTTATATTAACTCCACCCTTATCTGTAAATTTAACAGCGTTAGTGCATAAGTTAATTATAATTTGCTTTAAACGAACGGGATCCGTTGTAATAAATTCGGGAAGTGGAAAATCATATTCTATATTAAAAAACAACCCTTTTTCTTGAGACAGAAGCGAAACTAAAGAATGTACATCATTTAATAATTCAAACGGAGATACAATCAGGTACTCTAAATCCAGTTTTTCTGCTTCAACTTTAGAAAGGTCTAAAATATCATTAATGATTTGTAGCAAATGTTTACCACTGCGAACTACAGTATTTATAGACTCAACACGTTCAGACATAGTTTGAGACGTATCTAATAATGATTCAGAAAAGCCAATAATTGCAGTCAATGGAGTACGTATTTCATGACTCATATTGGCCAAAAATGAACTCTTAGCAATATTTGCTGCTTCCGCAACTGTTTTTCCTACTTGTGCTGTGTGAATTTGCTCCTCTGCAATTTTCCTTTGTGTTATTTCCAAAGCATAGCCATGAACAATATCCTGATTAACCACAGGAGCAAAGGTCCATAAAAAAGTTCGTTCCATATACACAGATTCAATTGCCTGCGCTGTTTCATCATTACTCAAACAATTATCAATAATTTCCTGATAATTGTCGGGAAGTAATTCATTTATATTTTCCTGTTGAATATTTAACTCTTTCAACAGCGCTTCGCCATAAGGATTTAAATATTGAACATTACCTTTCGTATCCATTGACAGAACAATATTGGGATTCATTTCAGAAAATGCTGCCAGGCGTTCAAGTTCTAGCATTGCAGTTTTAATCGCTAATTCTTGCTCATATAAATTTATTGACGCACCATTTAACGCATTACCAAGATGCTCTAACTCAAGAGAGTTTTTAGAAACTAAAACGCTACCACCCTTGATTTTATTAAGATCATCTGCAAAATCGGTATACCTTTCTATTGTATTTGTTGACCTGCGTAAATAACTTAATAGCAAAATAACCATAAGTATAATAATTGCTAAACCAATCAGAATATTATTTTTTATTACTCTTCTTTGTGTTTCTTTAATATTATCAAGACTGTATGTAATTCTAACCCAGCCTAATAACTCACCTAATATAACAGGCTGCATGACAATCATTGTTTCATCATTAAATTCTATTGTTGCTTTTATATTGGTTGGCAAAATTAATTTAGCTTGTCCATATCTTGCTTCAGCTTGCTTACCTTTAACTCGATAAATATCACCAAGCAATTTCCCATCCATGTCACTTAACTTGATACTAAGAATCTCGGGGAATTCCATTGCACGAAATAGCAACTCTTCAATCGCTGTGTAATCACGCCTTAATAAATGATCTGCACCAGTCGCAGAAATATTCTTTGCCAGAACTTTGCCTTGTAATTGCATATAAGAAGTAATATTTTCAACTTCATCCTGAAGTCCAAGCAAGGAAAAAGTCGTCATTGAAACAATAAAAAGAAAGGATATAAATAATGCAAGCTGAAGGCTTAACCGACGAGGCCATAAGGAAGAAAATATTGATGTTTTTACTATTGGCATATTGAAAGTTTATAAGTAAATAAAAGTAGACAGCCCATATCCATTTAATAAAAAATAAACGGCCATGATTACAATACTAGCATTAATACTACGCCCATATTAGGAGATGAAGTATAAATACATTGCCATTTCCCACCAGCCACACCCCATACTAAATATATAGACAAATTATCGACAAAAAATAGAAAAACTTTAAAATATTGAAGGAATATTTCGGAATAGAATTAGCTGACAGGAAGAGTTAACAAATTCGAGGTAAAGGTGTATCACTCAGTTCGTGCATTATGCGTTCACCACCTAATTCTGTTTGTAAAACAACTTGCTGATGTTGATCCGTTATATCACCAATTATAGAAGCCTTTTCACCATTAGGTAGCTTTTTCCAGATCGATAATACTTGCTCTGCGATACCGGCTTCAACAACAGCAACAACACGTCCTTCGTTTGCAAGATAATAAGGTTCATATCCCAGCATATCGCATATTGTAATAACTTCATCATGAATAGGTGCATCAGCTTCATTCATTTGAATTCCATAACCCGTTGCTTGATTAAATTCATGTAAGACACTGGCTATACCCCCGCGTGTTGGATCACGCATGAAACGAACACCTTCGAGTTCATAGACGGATTGGCAAAATGAAATAACATTTGCACTATCGGATTTTAAACTTCCGGATAAACCAAACTGTTCTCTTGCCAGCATAATTGCAGCACCATGATCACCAATTGAACCACTAATTAATATTTTATCACCCGGTTTAATCAGTTTTGTACTGTAATCTACCACGGAGGATTTATAACCAATCCCTGTAGTCGTGAAATACACTTCACTCCCCTGTCCGCGTGGTACAACTTTAGTATCGCCACAAACAATCTTAACGCCCGCTTCTTTTGCAGCTTCTGCCATACTTTTAACAACTTTATCTAAAGTATCGAGCGCTAAACCTTCCTCAATAATTACCCCAAGCGTAATAAATTCAGGAATAGCGCCACTCACTGCCAGATCATTCACCGTTCCATGTATACAAAGAGAACCAATATCACCACCCGGAAAAATTATGGGTTGCACCGTAAAACCATCAACGGTTGTCATTAACTGTTGATTTTTCAAAGGCAGTAATGCCGCATCACTGTCGGTATTTAATAAATCATTTGTTAAATGCTTTGCAAAAACATCTTCAATTAGATGACGCATATGTTTGCCGCCGTTGCCATGTGAAATCGTAATATTATTACTCATTGATGGTGATACTCGATGATTTGTCCGGCGCATAAACCGCCATCATTAACAGGAATAGATTCGGGTATAATTAACCTTAAATTATTCTCATCAAATTTTTGTCTAACCAGAGAAACAAGTAACTGGTTTTGAAAAACACCACCAGCAAGTCCAATTGATAAGTCTTTATACTCATTTGAATATTTTATAGAAATTTCAGTTATGCATTGCGCCATAGTTTCATGGAAACACCTTGCACGATATGCTTTGACTAAAGATTTATCATTCAACATTACAATAAGCGGTTGCCAGTCAATTCTATCTACACCATCCTCATTTATTATTGGTAATGTAATCGCATCCGCTTGCGTCGTTTCTGCTAAAGCTTCTAACAACATAGGACCTTGACCTTCAAAGCTTTCAATATCAACTAATCCTAGCAATGATGATGCGGCAGAAAATAATCTACCTGCTGCACTAGATTCAGGAGAATTTATATTTTTATCCCACATTATTTTTAATTCACCTGCTTTTTTATGGCTTGTGATTCCATTATTAATTTCAAAATCAATTTTCGATTGCCAGTTTAATGAAGCAGCTACACGCCATGATTCTCGCGATGTTTTTTCTCCCCCCGGCAATTTAAAAGGTTTAAAACTTACTATTCTTTTCCAGTTACCCGCTGAACCTATAAAAGTCTCGCCACCCCAGAGCGCTCCATCTACACCTAATCCAATTCCATCCCAACTAAAAATCAGCCAATGGGCATTTTCAGGCTTTTCAATTACAAGACTACTAGCATGAGCATGGTGGTGAAAAATTTTGACTGTAGGGAGTTTTGATTCTACAGCCCATCGTGTACTCGCATATTCAGGGTGAGCGTCACATATAACCACTTCAGCTTTAACTTGATACAACTGTTGCAGATCTTTAATTGCCTGCTGAAAAGTTTGATATCCACGTAAGCTACTTAAGTCACCATTATGTGCTGAAATCACCATACGATCATCCCAGGCTAATGCAATGGTATTTTTAATATGCCCACCTACGGCAAGTATTGGCTTTTCTAATTTAAAGGGTAAAGTTATTTCAGTGGGTGAAATACCACGACCTGTACGTAATATTTGTACTCCAAAATCATTATGCAACATAACAGGATCATCTGCAGGACGCACGATATCACGGTTATTATGCAAATATGCATCACATAAATTTGAAAGTTTTTTTACCACATCATCATTCATTGTAATAATCGGTTCACCCGATATATTTGCAGACGTTGCGACCAGTGGTTTTTTAAAGTAATGACACAAAATGTATTGTAACGGTGTGCTTGGTAGCATTACGCCAAGTCTGTTAATTCCAGGCGCCAGATTATCCGCAAGATGTTCATTGTTATTATGTTTCAATAATACTATTGGCCGACTACTTTCGTTTAACAACAATATTTCTTGCTCAGATGCATCAACATATTCCTGAATCAAAGAAGACATCATTAAAACAGCAAAGGGTTTATCCGGACGTTTTTTTCTTTTGCGTAGCTTATCAATCGCTTCAGTTGATGAAGCATCACACATTAAATGATAACCCCCTAACCCTTTAACTGCGACAATATGTCCTTTATGTAAAGAGTCAACACAGGCTTCGAGTGCATCCATGTTATCTGTAATATTGTTTTTATCATCGACAAAATTTAACACTGGCCCACAAGCAGCACACGCGATAGGTTCTGCATGAAAACGTCTATCATTTACAGAAAGGTATTCACTTTCACATTCCGGGCAAAGTTTAAAACCTTGCATACTTGTATTCTTTCTATCATAGGGCAATGATGTAATTATTGAATTTCGGGGACCACATTGTGTGCAGTTAATAAAGGGGTAAAGATAACGTCTATTGTTTTTATCAAACAATTCTTCAAGGCATTGTTCACAAACAGGGAGATCGGGAAGTATATGAATGTCACTTTCTATTAACTCATTACTTTCTTTGATAGAAAAAGATTCATAGTTAACCAGCTCAACTTCATTTACTGATTGAATTACAGGCATTGCATTAACAGGTGCCTGACTTATCAAGCGTTCACAAAACAGTTCAAGCGCTTCTCTATCACCTTCGACAGAAACAGTAACTTGCCCCATGTTGTTAGACACACAACCGTTTACCTGCAACTCATTGGCAAGACGAAATACAAAAGGTCGAAAACCTACACCTTGCACAAATCCAGAAACAACAACATGCAAACATATTAATTCAGATTTAAAAGTTTCTTTATTTTGAATCGGGCTAGTCACATTAAATTGATTCTACTAACCGAGAGGATTTTGTTTTCTTCGTTTTACTTTTTCTTGGTGCAGTATTCCACCAGATATGACAAGCGCCTTCATCAGAGACCATGCAAGGACCTATCGGTGTTTCCGGTTGACAGGCTGTCCCATATAATCGGCACTGATCAGGATATATTTTTCCAAGCACAACTTTAGCGCAATCACATCCAGCAGGCATTTCACCAATACGCCGACGCGAATCGTCACTGTAGTCTTTAAAAACCAGGCGCGCATCATGCGCAGCATATTGTTTACTTAGACTAAAACCGGACTTTGGAATAATGCCAATACCACGCCAGTTATTATCGGTAACATCCATAGTTTCATTTAGATAACGCTGAGCTGTTTTATTACCACCGTCATGCACGACTTCCTGATAACAGTTATCCAAGAAAAGGTGTCCATCTAATTTCTGTCTTAATACAGAATAAAGAGCAGCCAGCATACTTTCTGCTTCAAAGCCTGCTATCGCTGTCGGAATATGATGTTGCTCGATAACAAACTGCCATTCTTCTGGCCCCATCACAGTTGAAACATGCCCAGGAGCAACCAGCGCATCAAATCCCGGTTCATCCGATTCTAATAACATCGCAACCGCAGGCCAGGTAAGTCTGCCTGATAAAAGTATAAACAAGTTTTCCGGTAGACCTTCAGCAATCATCGCAGCGACTGGAGATGTTGTTGTTTCAAAACCTGCGGCAAAGAATATTATTTTTTTATCACTGTTATCGTTTGCAATACTAATGGCTTCACGAGGTGAAGCAATCGGCCTGACATCCGCACCATTCGCACGCGCTTGTTCTAATGTACGCACTTCTTTTTTAGAAACGTTAACAGGTACTTGTAACATATCACCAAAGGCAATAAGGATAACGTCTTCATTTAAGGCTAGCTGTATTGCCAGAAAAATATCTTCTTCAGGGCAAATACAAACCGGACAACCGGGGCCAGGAATCAATTCTATATTTTCGGGTAATAAGCTGCGTATGCCTGCATTACTGATGGTACGTTCATGACCACCACAAACATTCATGATTTTTATTTTTTCAGGAAGCTGCAAATCATTAATTTTCTGCAACCAATGTTTTGCATTGTTTAATGACACGGTTAAGCCTGTGTATGATTTTGTGTTAAAGCAGTATGACTATGTGATGTTTCAGTATGAAGTTGAGCACCCTCTTTCTGGATTGCTGGTTTTAGTGACTCTCCATTTTTGACTCGGCTTAACTGAGCTTCAACTTGTTGCTTTAACCATGTTATCCAATCAGACACTCCATCACCTCGACGCGATGACAATTCGATAACCGGCGCTTCACTGGCGAGCTGACGTAAATTTTTCTCTGCTTTAGAGGTATCAAAATCATCCAGAACATCTAATAGATCGGTCTTTGTTAGTAATATTAAATCAGCGGCACGAAACATTACAGGATACTTCGCGGGTTTATCATCTCCTTCAGTTACTGATAACAACGTTACATTGAGATGTTGACCAAGATCAAAACTTGCAGGGCAAACCAGGTTGCCAACATTTTCTATAAAAACAATATCAAGTTCTTTTAAAGATAGTCCATGAACCGCATCATGAACCATATGAGCATCAAGATGACAGGCACTACCTGTTGTAATTTGAATCGCCGGAACACCTTGCTTTCTAATTCGATCTGCATCGTTTTCTGTTTCAAGGTCACCTTCAATAACGGCTATTCGAAACTGTTCTTTAATCTGTTGAATGGTCGACTCCAGCAAAGCCGTTTTACCCGAACCTGGTGATGACATAAGGTTAACTGCCAGAATATTATTTTTATCAAAATGTTCGCGATTATGTGCAGCAACCTGGTCATTTTCATTCATCAGGTTTTTCAACACTGAAATTGATGTAGCGCCATTATTAGCCAAGGATAATTTTCCCCCGGGTTTAATAAGATGTTGGTTACCACTTGTTATATTACATCCACAGGTATCACACACGATTGGCCTCCGCTAATTCAATATTCTCTTCTGGATTTTCTCTAGTAAGTTCCACACTGGCGAGTAACATTTCATCACCACTTATTAATTGTGTGTGGTAATCACCACATTGACCGCATATTAATTTGTTTGCTACGACATTTGAATGAGCTCCACACTGTTTACATTCTACAACAACAGGGAGTTCTTCAATAATAAGCTCTGCATTTTCAGCAACTGTCTGCGCTGCCGCAAAGGAGAATGCTTGTTTTAATAAAGGTGCTTCAACACCAGACAAGGGGCCAACTTGTAACGTGATACTTTCTATTGACGAAGCCTGATTTTGAAAGGCAATATCATTAACCTGAAGGATTATCTCCTGACAAATCGAAAGCTCATGCATCTTCAGGCACCGCCCCATTTTCAGTCGCAACAAGGATTTCATCAAATAATTCCCATGATGAACGTGCATCTTTTTCTGTGACTTTTTGAATGGCATAGCCAACATGAACCATAACAAAATCATCAATGGCAAGTTCTTCATCCTGAAGCATGAATAAGCTGACTTCTCGTTGCACACCCTTGGCTTCGCAGCGAGCAACATAGCCATCTATTTCAACAATTTGCATTGGTATTGCCAGGCACATTAGAAATCATCCAAATTTAGTTAAAACTTGTTCCTGATATTTATATGATCCAGTATTTATTTGATCTAGCTCAGTAAACACTCGAATATTCATTGAGTCAACTATAAAGCCTGCTATATTTGATCTATCAATTATAAATAGTGTAATGTATTTATTTACCACTTCTATTTAGGGGTTGCTTGCATGTCTGTTTCCATACAGTACCTTGTAACATCTATTCTACTCATCGCCATGAGTGCGATGAGTATGACCGTTATGGCCTCAAGTGGAGAAGAACTCTACACTATCAAATGTGCATGCTGTCATCATGATGAAAATACAATACGTATCGGTTCATCTAAAATAAAAAAAGCCTTAACCAATGACAGCATACGTGCTCACTATTTCAAACTGTCTGATTCAGATACAAAGCTATTAGTTGACTATCTAACTAAGGATAAAAATTAATGAGAACTGTTGTGCTTGGCCTGGGCAATACGCTGCTTGGCGATGATGGTGTGGGTATCTACGCACTTAATGAATTACAAAGTAACTGGCAAGATCACGAAAAACTGGATTCAATAGAGTTTGTGGATGGCGGTACGCTTAGTTTTACCCTTACCGAAACACTTTATGGTGCTGATAATCTTATCGTTATCGATGCTGCACAACTCAGTGCCAAGCCTGGAGAAGTTAAAGTTTTTACAGATAATGATATGGATGATTTTGTGCGAACCAGTAATTGCAGTAGCGTACATGAAGTGAGTCTCTCGGAACTGCTTGATATGGCTCGCCTACTTGATACTTTACCAACACGTCGTGCATTGATTGGTGTTCAGCCTGAAATTGTCGACTGGGCAGACCAACCAACAGAAATAGTAAAAAAAGCAATTCCTGTAATGTGTCAGGAAGCGAATTCCTTGCTAGAGGCATGGCACTAATGACTAGCTTACCCGATATCCCGGTAATGGTTAACTATTCCGATGATGATGAAACAGGTGTAGAAGTTACTGAAAATGTTCGAGCATTACTCACTGAAATATCATCAATGCTTTCAGCATTAATCAATGATGACATGATAGATTCTATAGATATCCATAGCTTGCCTTTGTTACCTGGTGAACATGAAGCCATTCAAACTATTCTTGGGCAAGGGGAAGTTAAAGCCAATTTTGATTCACTTGGAACAACAACTATATATGAAACAGCATTGGCGGGTGTCTGGTGGGTGACCCATAATAATGAAGATGGTGACTGTATTGCCGAGACGATTGATATCACCACAATCCCCGCAATTCTAGAAAGCCAACATGATGACATAGAAAATGCATGCACGGCATTACAAGAACAATTAAAGGAATGGAACGAAACGAATTAAAGAGTTAGAAAGTGAAAAGCTAAAAAACAGTACGTCTTCCCCAGAATAAACAGCTGGAATAATAAAATGGAAGGAGCAATAGAATGAGTGAAGATCAAACACTGGCTAAGCTGCTACAAGAGCAAGGTGTCAGTCGACGAGGATTTCTTAAATTCTGTGCCGGCTTGGCAACCATGATGGCTTTACCTGCCAGCATGGCACCCACCATTGCTGAAGCATTGGAAAATGCTAAGCGCCCTTCTGTCATCTGGCTTTCATTTCAGGAATGTACCGGTTGCACTGAATCACTTACCCGTTCACATAGTCCTACGCTCGAAAACCTTATCTTTGATGTTATTTCTTTAGATTACCATCACACACTCATGGCTCCTTCAGGTACTGCGGCAGAAGATTCTCGACTGCAGGCAATAAAAGATCACCATGGAAAATATTTACTGGTTGTAGATGGTTCTATTCCAATAAAAGACGGTGGTGTTTATTCAACCATCGCCGGTATCAGTAACCTTGATATGCTTAAAGAAACGGCAGAAGGTGCCGCC
>JAUVEN010000055.1 GCA_030594815.1 Gammaproteobacteria bacterium | reverse complement strand
GAAGCAACATGTACTTCCAGGGAGAATATTGATTTAACATAGAGGGAATACCTGAATTTTATTATTTTAAATGTAGTTTGGGATTCAGCTTTAAATACGGGTTAGCCTTTAGAGCCGATACCGCTATCGGGCTAATACCCTCTTAATAATTTACTTAAGAGGAGCACTATGAGCCAGACCTACAATTTAATCTTTTTGTGCTGCTTTCAATGAACCTTTGGGTAACACTGTCGCTACAGCAGATTTCTGGATTTTCATTTCTACATTATCTGCAACTTCCAGCGTCACATATTGCTCTGAAACATCAGTGATTTTTCCTAAGATACCGCCATTAGTAATAACTTCATCACCTTTCGAAATACCGGCAACCAGTTCACGATGCTCTTTTGCGCGCTTTGATTGTGGGCGAATCAGGATGAAGTAAAAAATTAAAATCATACCACCGAAGAAAATCAGTGAAGTCATTGGATCGGCTTGTTGTGCTGAATCGGCTGCAGCAGCAGCGTCTGAAATAAAGAAGCTCATTTTTTACCCTTTTTTAACGTTTTAAATAATGGCTGAATATGTTGCGCGACATTATGACACAACCGGCACAGCTTGGTCGCGTTTGGCGTAAAATTCCGTGACGAAATCATCCAGTTCTCCCTTTGCAATTGCATCCCGCAATCCAGACATAACATGTTGATAATAATAAAGATTATGAATAGTGTTTAAGCGCGCACCAAGAATTTCTTTTGTTTTATCCAAATGACGTAAATAGGCGCGACTGTAATTTTTACAGGTATAACACTCACATTCATCATCCACTGCTCCAATATCATCTTTATATTGAGCATTTCGGATTCGAACCATGCCCTTACTAGTGAATAAAAAGCCATTTCGTGCATTTCGAGTCGGCATCACACAGTCAAACATATCAATACCGCGTCGTACTGCTTCAACGATATCCTCTGGTGTCCCAACACCCATCAAATAACGAGGATGATCTTCAGGCATTCTGGATTTCAAATGATCCAGTACTTTAATCATTTCTTCTTTTGGTTCGCCAACCGAAAGCCCGCCAATCGCGTAACCGTCAAAACCAATCTCTTTCAGCCCATCTAATGATATTTCTCGTAAATCCGGAAACATACCACCCTGAACGATGCCAAACAAAGCAGAAGGATTATCACCATGGGCTTCTTTACTGCGCTTAGCCCAGCGTAATGAAAGCTCCATTGATTCACGCACTTCTTTTTCTTCAGCGGGATAAGGCGTGCATTCATCAAAAATCATGACAATATCTGATCCAAGATCACGTTGTACCTGCATAGACTCTTCTGGCCCCATAAACACTTTACTGCCATCGATAGGAGAATTAAATTTCACCCCTTCCTCAGTAATTTTTCTTAACTTACCCAAACTCCAAACCTGAAAACCACCTGAGTCTGTCAGGATAGGACCTTGCCAATGCATAAAGTTATGTAAGTCACCGTGTTTTTTAATAATTTCAGAGCCGGGTCGGAGCATCAAGTGAAAAGTATTACCTAAAACAATCTGTGCACCTAAGTCCTGCAGCTCTTCCGGTGTCATCGCTTTAACTGTGCCGTATGTTCCAACAGGCATAAAGGCTGGCGTTTCTACCGTGCCGCGCTCAAACACTAAACGACCACGACGGGCAAAACCTTCTGTGTTATCTAATTCAAATTTCATTTGTTTACTCAAGTATTGAATCAAAAGCTTCAACGCAAAGGCGCAAAGAGCGCAGAGTCACGCAAAGATAGTAATTGTATCAAAAATATAACTAAATCCTAATATAGGATTAACCACTACTAGTAATGTATAACCGGTGAAGATAAGCTTCTTCTATTAATTTAAACATTAAAAAACTTAGCGCCCTTTGCGTTCTCTGCGCCTTTGCGTTGAAAATCTTTTGATCTAATTCCTGGTCAAAAACATCGCATCACCATAACTAAAGAAACGATATTTTTCTTTTATTGCATGCTGGTAGGCATTTTTAATATTTTCATAACCAGCAAAGGCTGAAACCAACATTAATAATGTTGATTCGGATAAATGGAAATTCGTAACTAATGCATCAACCACTTTAAACTCATAACCAGGGGTAATAAAAATATCTGTTTCACCGGTATAGGGTTTTAATATTGCTGATTTATCTTCAAACATTCCAGAAAATAATGCGGCTGATTCAAGACAACGCACACTGGTTGTGCCTACCGCAATAATACGCCGACCCTGCTCTATAGCTTTATTAATTTTATCGCAGTTATCTTGAGTTAATTCAATCCATTCTTTATGCATATGATGATCGTTTAAATTATCAACCCGAACAGGTTGAAATGTCCCTGCTCCTACATGCAATGTAACATGAACCTGCTCTATTCCTTTTTCAGATAATAACTGCAACATCTTTTTATCAAAGTGCAAACCGGCTGTTGGCGCTGCTACTGCGCCCGGTTTTTCTGCATAAACAGTTTGATAACGTTCTTGATCAAAGGACTCATCTTCACGCTGTATATAAGGAGGAAGTGGCATATGACCAATCAGGTTGAGAATTTCCAGGACAGTATTTTTATTGTGACTAAAATCTACAATAAACAAATCACCTTCTCTACCTGTTACCTCTGCATGAATATCTTGCTCAAATAATAATTCGGTACCTGACTTTGGTGATTTACTGGCGCGAATATGTGCTAAAGCAACGTGCTCATCCACAATACGTTCGATCAGCACTTCAGTTTTTCCGCCGGATGCTTTTTTGCCATGCAAACGTGCCGGGATAACCTGGGTATTGTTAAACACCAATAAATCATCGTCTTTTAAAAAATCGATTAAATCAGTGAATAACTTGTCTTCGCAAATACCCGTCTCCCCTTCTAAAATTAACAGTCGACTAGCAGTGCGCTCAGTAACAGGTACCTGGGCTATTAATTCTTCTGGTAACTCAAAGGTGAAATCGGTACGGCGCATCTTTAATTGTTCTTCGTAGGTGCGAATTCATTCGCACGCAATGGCAAAAATAGTTATTGTACTTGTTATTTACACCGCGTTCGAATGAATTCGAACCTACACGGGCAGGAAGGGATCAGGCCTTAATTTAACTCTCACGGTTTCATTCAGCTCTAGAGACAAAGTATACGTTAAACAATGGAATTTTTGACTTGGATAGAAATAGGATGTGCCCTATAATGGCGAGCCTTTCAGATCTATCAAGTTCAAATGATAATTGTAAAGGTTGTTTTAAAGTCTATGGCGGTGTGGTGAAATTGGTATACACGAGGGATTCAAAATCCCTTTTCTTCGGAAGTGGCGGTTCGAGTCCGCCCACCGCTACCATCTTTAAATATCAATCATTACTATTTTCTAAAAAATACTTAATCAACCCATTGGTTGAGTCGTCATAGTTATCAACTGACCTATGGTGTTTTAAATCATCAAAAATATTTGCTGCAACCTTTTTACCTAATTCTACGGCGGGTTGATCATAAGAATTAATTTGCCAAATGATGCCCTGGCTAAATATTTTATGCTCGTACATTGTGATTAAGGATCCCAGTGTTTTAGGTGTTAACGCCTTAAACAAAATGGTATTTGAAGGTTTATTACCGGACATTAGTCGTGAAGGATATAAACGTTCAACTTCTTCTGCAGAATAACCTTCAGCAACAAGTTCTTCGCGTGCTTCTTTTTCATTTTTGCCGATCATTAATGTTCGCGTTTGTGCGAAAAAATTGGCCAGCAAAACCAGGTGATGATCCCCTACTGGATTCAGACTATCGACTGGCACAATAAAATCAGCAGGAACAAGATGTGTACCCTGGTGCAGATTTTGATAGAAGGCATGTTGCCCGGTAATGCCTAACTCACCCCAGATAATTGGGCCGGTTGCATAGTCTACGTTTTGCCCATCGCGAGTTACACTTTTACCATTACTTTCCATGTCTCCTTGTTGAAAATATGCAGGAAAACGATGCAAATGCTGATCATAAGGTAAAAGCACATGTGACTCGGCGTTATAAAAATTGTTGTACCAGACACCAAGCAAAGCCAGAATAACAGGTATATTTTCTTCCAGAGGAGCCTGTCGAAAATGTTGATCCATTTCATAGGCGCCTTGCAACAGTGATTCAAATCGATCCATACCAATATAAATTGCAACCGATAAACCAATCGAAGACCATAACGAATAACGACCGCCAACCCAGTCCCACATCTTAAAGATGTTTTCTTCTTTAATACCAAATTCTGTTGCTGCTTCGACATTTGCCGCAACCGCAATGAAGTGTTTTGCCACAGCCATTTCATTACGTGAGTTTTCCATTAACCAATCACGCGCAGTATGCGCATTCATAATGGTATCCTGAGTAGTAAAACTTTTTGAAGAAACAATAAATAAGGTTCGTTCTGGATCAAGATTTTTTAAAGTATCGCAAATGTGGCTAGGATCAACATTGGAAACAAAATGCACGCGTAAGCCGGCTTTACCATAAGGATGCAAAGCTTCATTGACCATAACAGGACCTAAATCAGAACCACCCACACCGATATTAACGATATCAATAATGGGTTTACCGCTATAGCCTAACCAATGACCTGAACGAATTGATTCCGAATACTCGCGCATCTTTTCCAATTCAGATTGCACTTCGGGCATTACATTCTTGCCGTCGACATAAACGGGCTCATCACTACGATTGCGCAAAGCTGTATGTAAAACAGCTCTATTTTCGGTGTGATTTATTTTCTCACCACTGAACATTTTTTCAGTCCAGTCTTTAAGTCCACTTTGCTTTGCTAAATCCATCAACAAAGAAATTGTTTCCTGATTAATACGATTTTTAGAATAGTCCAGCAAGATGTCATTAAAGCGTAAATGAAAAGACTCAAAACGATTATCATCCTGCGCAAATAAGTCACGCATCTGAATATTTTCGGTCTGTTTTTTATGCTTTAACAGGGCTTGCCAGGCAGGTAAATCAGTTAAATTTTCCATATAAACTTCATTTTCGTCTCAATTTTGAAATCAAATTATGCAATATTTAAAGGATAAAAGGGGTAGAAAGTCACTATATATAAGCAATCGCTGCATATATTGAACAAACTTTCACCACTTCACCTTATTTCACACTTTTTCGCAGCTCTTTTAGCTTGTCAATAGAGGTTTTCAGACAAAGTGACGGTATAATGTGCGGCCTTTTGAAACAGAAAGTTTATACACAATGACAGCTAAAGCAAAAAAAAACGAATCCCCTGTAACTAAAATTATGTCCACCAGTCAGGACAAGCAACTGCGCTCCCGGGTTAAGCTTTTTGGCAATATTTTAGGAAAAGTACTACTCGAACATGCAGGCAAAGATGTATTTAATGCTGTAGAAAAATTACGCAAGGGACACTTAAGCCTCAGAGATAAAAGTGACTCTGCCAGACGTCGCAGACTCGACAAACTCGTTGCATCGCTTGATGCAGAATCAACTGAGCACGTAGTACGTGCATTTAGTATTTACTTTAGTTTGGTCAATATTGCAGAAGAAGAATTCCAGCACAAACAACGTCGCCGTGAAGTTGGCCCAAAAGGATTTACCTGGAAAGGTTCTTTTTATAATGCCTTAAATGACTTTCAAAAAAGTGATGTAAGTGCTGAACAACTACAAGAATTGTTAAATCAAACAGCTTATATCCCTGTTTTCACTGCTCATCCAACAGAATCAAAACGTCGCACAGTGATGGAAGCGATTCGTCGAATATATATTATTAGTGATCAGCTTAATGAAACAAAGTTAAGCAAGATTCAAAAAGAAAATATCACTGAAGACTTGGAACAACATATACAAATTCTTTATAAAACTAATGAAGTCCGCGTTGAAAAGCCTCAAGTAACGGATGAAGTTAAAAACGGTTTATATTATTACCGTGAAAGTTTATTTAAATCAGTACCACAAACATATCGTAATTTAGAAAAAGCGATTAGCCGTACTTACGGCAAAGACTCCGGTATCACAGTTCCAAGTGTTATTCAGTTTGGTTCATGGATAGGTGGTGATCGTGATGGCAATCCCTTTGTTAAACCGGAAACAACAATACTTGCATTACGTATGCAATCACAAGAAGTACTGAACGAATACAGTAAGCAGATCAAAAATTTAAGCAAAATACTGACTCAATCAAATTTGTTTTGTCAGCCATCAGATGCGTTTTTAAAGCAACTAAGTATCGATGAAGAAGAAGTTGTCGAACTATTTACAGATAAACCCAACCGTTTTAAACAGGAACCTTATCGTCGCAAGCTTTTCATTATGCAATATCGCATTCAATGTAATCTGGATAAAGTTGAAGCTCGCCTGAATGAAATAGAACCAAACAGTTCCACATGCCACTATACTAACGAACAAGGCATGCTGAATGATTTATATTTGATCCGTGATTCATTAATTAGTCATGGAGATGAAAGTTCTGCCTCAGGTGAACTACAGGATCTCATTCGCCAAGTTGAAACATTCGGTTTTTACCTTGCTAAACTAGATATTCGTCAGGAATCAACAATTCACAGCCAGACTGTTGCTGAAATACTTAAGCAGATTGATGGTACGGATTACACAAAACTGGATGAAGCAAGTCGTTTAGAAACACTGGCAAAATATATCAAGAATGCACGAGCTAAATTTGATATAAATAAATTAAGTGAAATGTCGGCAGAAACCGTTAATGTTTTTAAAGTGATGTCGAAGATGCGGGAAGAAATCAGCCCTAAAGCGTTCGGTACTTATGTTATTTCAATGACTCATGCCGCCAGTCATGTAATGGAAGTGATGTTCCTTGCCTGGCTAACTGGTCTGGCAGGAAAAAATAATAATCAATGGTTCAGCCATGTCAAAGTTTCTCCTCTTTTTGAAACGGTAGAAGATTTAAATCATATTCAACCGGTTATGACTCAATTATTTGATAATTCAACTTATGTCGAGTTATTAAAGGCATCAGGCAATTTACAAGAAGTCATGTTAGGTTACTCTGACTCATGTAAAGATGGTGGCATATTGGCTTCTGTCTGGAATTTATATCAGGCACAACAACAAATTACTGAGCTTACTCGTTCACGAGGTGTTCGTTTAAGAATGTTCCATGGTCGTGGTGGTACCGTAGGTCGTGGTGGTGGACCAACTCATGATGCGATTTTATCTCAGCCTACTGGTACTGTGCATGGTGAAATAAAATTCACTGAACAAGGTGAAGTCCTTTCTTACAAATACAGTAATAAACAAACTGCAGTGTATGAGCTGACCATGGGGGTTACGGGTTTATTAAAAGCCAGTACGAATTTAATTAAAGAACCGAAAGCCGATAAACCAGAATATCTTAAAATTATGGCTGAACTGGCGCAAGAAGGTGAAAATCAATACCGCCAGTTAACAGATAATACTGAAGGCTTCCTTGATTATTTTTATGAAGCAACCCCAGTTTATGAAATTGGACAAATGAATATTGGTTCACGTCCTTCTCATAGAAAAAAAGGCAATCGTTCTAAAGAATCTGTGCGCGCTATCGCCTGGGTATTTGGTTGGGCACAATCACGGCATACGATGCCAGCATGGTTTGGTATAGGTAGTGCACTAGAGAAATGGTTAGCTAATAACGAAAATAATCTAGAAACATTGCAAAAGATGTATAAGGACTGGCCATTCTTCCGCGCATTGCTCAGTAATTCACAAATGGCGTTATACAAAGGCGAAATGAATATAGCCAAATCGTACATGTCGCTTTGTGAAAATCAGGACACCGCGAAAAATGTGTATAAAATTATATCCAGGGAATATGTGAGAACAACTGAAAACGTAATCAATATTGCTAAAATAAACGAATTATTGGAAGAAACACCACACCTAGCTTTATCATTAATACGTCGTAATCCTTATCTTGATCCTTTGAATCAGATTCAACTGGCGTTAATTAAAAAATATCGCGATGAATCTTTAAGCGATGATGAACGTACTGAATGGTTGCATCCATTATTACGAACCATAAGCGCCATTGCCGCCGGTATGCGTAATACAGGTTAAAAACAACCTGAGAAGCAATTACTGCGTTGCAAACAAAAAAGAGAAAACTTACTTACTGATGTAAGCTACGTTTTCTCTTTTTTATTTACGCCTTGTTCTTGAATCTCAGATTGATTTTAATAAAATATTCGAGATTGAGGTAAAAGTTAGCTGATTTACAAGGACAAGGCATAAATATTTTTCAGGAAACGTAGCTTATATATAATAAGTGAGTTTGCTGAAAAATATTTATAACGCCGTAATTGTGAATCAGATAGCTTTTAAAGGAGGATGTCGTCTAGTGGGCGTGGTTTCTCGATACCATAACCCTGCGCATAATCCACACCAAGATCCTGTAACAACTGGATAGTTTCATCATCCTGAACATATTCAGCAATAATCTTTTTGCCCATGAAATGCCCGATTTCACTGATTGATTTAACAACAGCATAATCATTTGGATTAGTTGCCATCTCTTTAACAAACACACCATCAATTTTAAGATAATCAACCGGTAAACTTTTCAGATAACCGTAAGAAGACATACCACTACCAAAATCATCTAGCGAGAAGGTACAACCGGTTGTTTTAAATCGTTTAATAAAGTCCGCAGCATCCGAAAGATTGGCAATCCCTAACGTCTCCGTAATTTCAAAACAAATTTTGCTAATAGGTACATTGGTATTGCGCATCTGTTTCATTACAAACTCCATTAAACCAAGATCATTTAACGAGTGACCAGAAAGATTTATAGAAAAACTACTAACGTGATCGAGTTCTGTTCGGTGATCGGCAATCCACTTAAAGGATGTTTTTATCACCCAGCGATCTATATCTGCCATGCGTTTATAATTTTCAGCGGCATTAATGAATTCTTGTAGAGAGCTTTGCTCGCCTAAATCATCAGTTATACCCAACAGGATTTCATAATGATCATGATAACTATCGTCGGTAGCTAATGGCATAATACGCTGGCAACGTAAATGCAAAGAATTGTCATCTAATGCTTTATCGATTTTAGACGCCCACTGTACTTCTGCATTGTGTTTATTTAATCTCGCATGACCTTCATGGTAAACCTGAACTCGGTGCCCACCAATTTCTTTTGCGACACCTGCACTTGCTTCAACATCTTGCAAAACCTTCGAAACATTCTGACCGTGACCTTTTATTAATACCAGTCCCATACTCATCGCAACAGACAAACGTTTATCTTCCCAAACAAAACGATAGTTATTAAATTCTTCTAAAATTTCCTCAAGAACATCTAATGCTTCATCAGTTCCATGACCGCATAAAAGCATACAAAATTCATCACCACTAAAACGAGATAAAGCACTATTTTCAGAGAGATGTTTTTTAAGCATTTCTGAAACTTCTTTTATTAATGCGTCACCACCTTCATAACCACAGCTATTATTAATAACACTAAATTTATCTAAATCGATATAACAAAGAGCGTGTTTACCATTTGAAATTTTCGCATCGTCAATCGCTTTCTCAAGACTGGTTTCAAATTCACGACGATTAATCAGGCCAGTAAGTTGATCGTGTGAAGACTGGAACAACAATTGTTTATGTAATTTCTGCAACATTGAATATTGAGCGCGATCCATTGCGGGCTCTTCAGCACCATCCAGAGCAATAGTTTCTCCCTCTTTAAACAATTCAATAAGTTCTTCAGCTTTTAATACTTTCTCTTTTTTACCGAGAACATTAACAAATACGAATTTTCCTTTACGTCTGGCAACCCAACCTACTTTTAAACGAACGGGTGTTTCAGAATAAGCGTCGAATAAAACCCAATCACCATCTTCTAAACGGCTAACACGACGAGCCCATTCATCTTCAGTATCAAGAACAACTTCCTCATCGGTGACTTCTCCTTCTATAACTTCGTCTTCTTTTAAAAACTCATCAACAACAACTTTCAAGTTTTTATCAAATGCATGATTTTGAATTTTTATTAGAATGTCGAGCTGTTGCGCAATACGTTCAAATACTTTTGGCGTGCCATCAAAGTCTTCATTAATAACCTTAACTAACCAGTCAAAGGCACGTTTTACAGCTTGCTGCTCCTCAGCATCATCTGTATCAGCTAATACTTCCAGTTCGGATATTTTATTAATGACTTTACGAACTACGTGGGATGTATCTGTAAAAACATCCGTATCCATAATGTCCATTTTAAGCACTTGAATTTCAATTTGTTTAATACAGGGACGGACACTTTCTGCCACCTGAAAATCACTCATTAGGGAACTAAACACATTACTGGCAACATCAATAACCTGCCCTTGACGTGCACTAATCACTTTATTTTCAGCGCCACCTTTTGTAGCCAAGATAGCTTGTATTTTCTCTTTGAGATCAAGTTGACTGGAATCCGATTGCGTTGAATAATCATAGCCACTCAATTGCTGACTCGATAATGCATCTAATAAATCAGCAGGACTAAAATGCTGTGCTAAACCACCGCCAGGTAATGTTGGTGTTGCTAACTCTGATGTTATTTGATTACTTGGTACGCCAGATTGCACCTGTTCAAGGTTTTGTTGTAGGCCCCGTATATCACTAAAAACATCCAGAAGTCCTTGTGACGCATCAGCTGGAGCTCCTGAACCAAGAGTACTCGGTTGTTGCTGTTGATGCATTGAACTTACAAATTCTCGACCTTGCTCTGGAGTATAACCTGCACTATTAGAAGAAAATGTACGATTTGTCGGTACAACATTTTGTGCGCCGGTATTGTGTCTGCCAACAGTTGGATTTTGATTGGAATAACCTTGAGGCATCGGTGAACTATCACCATAGTTTTCCTCAGGAATATCTTCTTCAAACTCTTGTTCACTCTCATCCTCAGGAGATACCCCTGAAGATGATGAAGATCCAGCGGAACGCTGAACCTTAAATTTTAATTTTGGTAATACATCATTTTCAACGAAGAAGTCATTAATGCTTTTGTAAAGCTTTTCGGCAATCGCTAAATAAACATCACGAAAGGCTGTGTAACAAACTAATTTAACGGCGTGTTTAATCTCTATATCATCTAATGATTCCTGAAAAGACTGGGCAAATAGAGCAGGGCCAAAGGGGTTGTTTTTCTTATTGATTTTTGCCCGATACAAAGCGGTAGCTCTGCGCTCAATTTTACCCAACTCATCGCGGTGATCAGCATCTACATTTGTAATAATACTCGAAATCGATAACCAATTATCCAACTCATCTGCTTCAACAAGCGATAACGTCTCTAAAGAAATTTCTTTTTCTTCGCTGTCTTCTTCATGCAGAATGTTCAGAGGGGAATAATTTTTTATTTTATCGACATATATTTTAGTGAAAGCTTTAGTGATCTTATTCTTATCTACTTCTAATACACGTAACGATTCAAACAAAGCATTTTGTTTTGCTAAGTCGAAGGTTTCTTTCGCAGCCTCAAAGAAATGTTCTGAAATACTGTTATGAAAATCATTCATTAACGGAAGCAATTCTTTTGCAACTAGCTTATGCGCTTCCATTAATATTTGTGGTGCTGATTTACCGTTAAATACAGTTTGTGTGGTGCCAAAGTCTTCTTCAGAATCATCACCTTGTTTATGCTTAGAGGCAGAAAATTTATGTAACGTTTGCACAGCAGAAAGATCTGGGTTTTGGAAAGAGATACCAATGTAGTCCTGTTCAACACGCATAATTTTGGTTTTAAAAGCAAGCTGTTTATCCAGACCACCACTTTGTACCAAGGTAACTATAGTGATCAGCTCTCCTATTTTAGGAACAAAGGAAGATGCGGGTTCGCCCAATAATGTCGTATCAATAAGCTCAATATACATGCCACCGATACAATAATCTTTAATGACGACAGAGCGGTTTCCATGTGAGGGATGAATGAGTTGAGCTTTTAAAGTAACGGGATAACGAGGATAAGCACGTTGCTCTTTTCCTGATTTACCATTAACTGATTGTTTTTGGCCTTGAGCCATAGTATCTCCTAGGATAAAACTTTTCCGAAATATGAGTCCTAAATACCATTTTAGACGGCATATACTAAAGGTATGTCATTATATTTCGGCAGGTAATCAGATTTCTTCATACTTTTAGATGAAAAAATGCGTTTTTTTTATATTTTCCCGGGGGGGAAGGAGAAATAATTCTAAATAGGGTAAAACTATAAAACAAACCTTACTATTTGCATATGTTTAATCATAAAAAATAGTGTAATTAAGCCACTTGTACAGGAATAGTATGACGAGTATGAGTAATTTGATTTTGATCATCCACATAAACCAGCTTTGGCTTGAAACTCACCAATTCTTGCTGATTTAAACCAATATAAGCACAAATAATGATGATATCGCCTGGATCGGCTTTGTGCGCAGCTGCTCCATTGATGGAAATAACGCCTGAGTTTTCTTCCGCAAGAATAGCGTAGGTTGTAAAACGCTCACCATTGGTCACATTATAAATTTCAATCTGCTCATATTCACGAATACCTACTGTTTCCAGCAAATGCCGATCAATAGCGCATGAGCCTTCATATTCAAGCTCAGAATGCGTCACAGTGACACGGTGTAATTTTCCTTTAAGCATAATGGTATTCATAACAATAAATCAGGCTCTTTCACTTTAAGACGTAAGACGAACCCAATTATAACACGCATTAACAAATTCAAAATAACCAAAAGGCAAATCAACAAAGATAAATGATTGCTTTTATACGAGAATATTGTCAATTAGACGTATTTTTCCAATTTTTGCCGCAACAAGAATTACCAGAGCAGAATCACGCTTTTTAGCCGGCAATAACGTATCAACTTGACGAATGGCCACATATTCTGGCGTAAACCCTGCGGCAATCAGATTTTTAGAAGTACTTTGTTCAAGATCAGCAAAATCAGCCAAACTTGGGTGGGAAATTGCTTTTATTGCGGACTTTACAGATTCTAACTGTCGATAAATTTCCGGTGATTTTTTGCGCTCACTCTTACTTAAACGAATGTTGCGTGAACTCATTGCCAAACCATCGATCTCACGAAAAATCGGCATACCGATAATATTGATATCAAGCGAAAATTTCTTAACCAGCTGTTTAATAACCATTAATTGTTGAAAGTCTTTATCGCCAAAAATGGCAAAATTTGGCTGAATTATTTCAAATAAGCGTTTTACGACTGTCGCAACCCCGGCAAAGTGGCCCGGACGATGAGCTCCTTCCAGAATCGAAGTAATTTCCCCTAATTCAACTTGTTCCACATTATCTTCTCCCTCCGGATAAAGGGAGCTAGCCTCAGGAATAAAAACGAGACTTACACCAACTTCGGTTAATTTTCTTCTATCATCACCTAGTGTGCTGGGATATTTCAATAAGTCATCAACATTATCAAATTGCAGTGGATTAACAAAAATACTCACAACGACGTGATCTGCCATAGATTTAGCCTTATTTATCAGGCTTAAATGTCCGTCATGTAAACAGCCCATAGTAGGCACAAAAGAAATAGATTCACCTTCGTCCCGCCATTTTTGGCATAAGCTCTGTGCTTCTTTGATGCCCGATATAACTTGCAAAATACTGTAATCCTATGACGATGTTTAAAACCGTGTATTGTAAGCGTTAATTTTAATATGTGAAGATCAGGTAAACTAACTTTTGTTCTTTTAAGCAAAAGCTGACAAAATTCAGCCATAATAATATTTCAAACAACAAGATATGACGTATTCTAAAAATATTAAACACACAATCATTGTTTCATTTACAAAACTATTCCTTCATGGATTTGCTCGACTGTCCCTCAAGAACATCCACCGAATAGGTGGACTTTTTGGTTGGTTATTATCAAAAACATCTAATCGGCTTCATTTTGTAACAACAACCAATGTTCAGATATGTTTTCCGGAGATGGAAGCAAAACAACAACAACAGCTTATAAAAAACAGTTTAATTGAGACAGGTAAAACAGCAACTGAAATTAGTGCGATGTGGACATGGAGCAAAGAGAAGCTCTATAAATCAATAACAAATGTTCAAGGCGAAGAATTATTACAGCAAGCGCTCAAAAATAATAAAGGGGTTATTCTTGCTGCGCCCCATCTTGGAAACTGGGAGCTCCTGGGACATTATTTAGCCGGTAAATACCCAACGACCTGTATGTATCAAAAGCCAAAAATCAGTCAACTCGATTCTATAATAAGAAATGGTCGACAACGGTTTGGAGTAAAGCTTGTTCCGACAGATAATCAGGGAATTCGCTCTATGCTCAAGTCTCTTAAGAATAATGAAGTCGTTTGCATCTTACCTGATCAAGAACCCAGTGAAGGAAATGGTGTTTTTGCCCCTTTCTTTGGAATTCAAGCTTACAGTATGATTTTAATATCTCGTTTTGCGAAAAAAACGGGAGCTACGGTGCTTTCAATTTATGGCAAACGATTGAAGAATGGTGAAGGTTATGAAGTTGTATTTAAGCCACTTGATAAAATTTGTGAAGGTTCATTAGAAGAGTCTGTGGCGTATCTGAATTCTGAAATGGAAAAATGTATTGATGATATTCCTGAACAGTATCAATGGAGTTATAAACGTTTCCGCAGGCAACCAGAAATTAAAGACAAACGCATCACCGGTAAAGATTTTTATAATCCCAGGGGCTGTTGATTTTTCAGATGTTAGGCTGATTTAGAGATTGTTTAGTGCTGACAAGGCATTTTATACGTATCAATGCACTCCATTGATAGTAAAAAATAACGCAGGCAGGGCTAAAATTAGCCAAAATCAGACAATAGATGAAAGTTCAACAGCCCCTAGTTAAAACTATGTTCCTCTGCAGGAAACTCTAAGTTTTTTACCGCTTTCACATAAGCTTCAATAGCTGCTGTAATTGATTTATTGCCCTCTAATTCAGCAAGAAAATCTTTACTGAACTTAGGCCGTTTTCCAGGAGTTATTCCCAGCAGATCATACAACACCAACACTTGTCCACTACACTCTACTCCGGCACCAATACCAATAGTAATAACATCCACGTCTTCAGTAATACGTTTTGCTAATTGTTGTGGAATACACTCCAGCACAATAATCTCTACTCCGGCATTTTTTAACGCCTGAGCATCTTCAACAATTTTATCTGCGGCAGTTTGCTCACGTCCCTGAACTTTGTAGCCACCTAATTCAACCACTGACTGTGGTAACAGTCCTAAATGACCACAAACGGGAATATCATTACTGATAAGGTGAGCAGCAATTGCGACAAACTCTCCACCACCTTCAAACTTAACCATATCCGCACCCGCTTCTTCCATTAAACGACGTGCATTTATTAAAGCATCTTCTTTATTAAGGTAAGAGTGGTAAGGTAAATCTGCAATCAGTAAAGCGCGTTCACGCGCACGCGAAACCATTTTTGTGTGGTAAACCATGTCATCAACAGTAACCGGAATGGTGGAGTCATGTCCTTGCATCACCATACCCAGAGAATCACCAACAAGAATAACTTCAACACCGGCCTGTTCCAGATGTTGAGTAAAGCTAGCATCATATGCTGTTAAAACTGTAATTTTTTCATTACGCTTTTTTAATTCGCGTAAGGTTTTTATTGAAATCATACTTTTATTGAAACCAATTTAAAATGTTGCACCGGCTGGATTAAAATAATGCCGACCACTTTTAACCCGCTTTATCTGATCTAATAATAGATTATAGTCGCTTTCATTATTAACAAGATCGATTTCTTCAGCATTAACGATCAACAGTGGTGATTGGGTGTAGTTATGAAAAAAACGTGCGTAACTATCATTTAATCTACTCAAATATCTACTGTTCATTGAGCGTTCATAATCACGGCCACGATGTGAAATACGTTTTAGTAAAACATCGACCGGTGCTTGCAGGTAAATTACTAAATCGGGCACAGGTGCATCAATAGTAAGGTGCTGATAAACTTGCTGGTATAATTTAAATTCTTCATCATCCAATGTGAGCTCAGCAAACAACCTGTCTTTTTCCATAATGAAATCTGCTACATGTACCGGACGAAACATATCGGCTTGTCGTAAGTCTTGCATTTGTTGAGCGCGTTGAAAAAGAAAAAATAATTGTGTTTGGAATGCAACGTTTTTCTTGTTTTCGTAAAACTTATTAAGAAAAGGATTTTCATCCGCCCCCTCCAGTAACAAGTCTGTATTAAACGATTCAGCAAGTCGCTTTGCTAATGTTGTTTTACCCACACCAACGGGACCTTCAACAACAATAAAACCGGGTTTATTCTCTATTGATTTCATGTTTCTGTTAACCGCGTCAATCCAGTCATTGGACAGGCTGCCAATAGATCATTAATTACCCCTAAGCCGGGTATTTTAAAGTTTGAATCGAGCAAATCACTTAACGGATATAATACAAAGTTTCGTTCACTAATTCCGCAATGAGGTACAATTAATCGCTCCGAATTTATCACTTTATTACCAAACAATAATATATCAAGATCCAGAGTTCGCGCTCCCCAATGTTGCGTACGTATACGCCCCTGATCATTTTCTATTTTCTGTAACTCATCCAGTAGTTGTTCAGCCGTTAAATTTGTTTTTATTTCAACAACCGCATTAATGTAATCAGGTTGATCTTGCGGGCCCATCGGAGGGCTACTATAAAAATTTGATGCTTTGATGAAAGTCAGTGTTTTAAGTTGCTTTAACTGTTTAATGGCTTTATTTAACTGAGATAAAGGTTCATCCAGATTACTGCCTAAACCTATAAATACATTATTCATAACTTTAGCTGGTTTTTGATTTATTGTTTTTAAACGTTTTTTTTCGCTTATTCTTTTTTTTACCCGAAGAAACATTCTTACACATTATTAACTGTTGTTCTTCATCTACTGTCTGAATTGTCGTCCACCAGTCACAAAGTTCTTTAAGCTGTGTTTCACCTGACTGTTCCCGTAATAACAGAAAATCATACGAAGCTCTAAAACGTGGATGCGGTAGTAATTTAAGTGGACGCTTGCCTTTACGCGAAGCTAAGCGTGCTTGCATAGTCCAAATTTCACGCATTGGAATTCCAAAACGTTTTGGAATTAAAATTTGTTTTAATTGTTTTTCTAAAACGTCCTGGCCTGCTATTTGATACACTTGTAACAACGATAAATCTTCTTGTTTCAACTTTTTAGTCTGGTATCGAACAGCTGGCCATAATAAGGCGGCATATAAAAAAGCAGGGGCAATCGGTTTTTTCTGTTTAATCCGCAAGTCTGTATTTATTAAAGCCTGAGTAATAAATTTATCACCCGCCTCATCTAAATGCTCGGCTGTTTGTGCAAACAAGTGCTTTAACAGATCGTATTCCTTTAATAACTCGTATGAAGCAAGTGCATGACCATGTAAAAATAACTTTAAAACTTCTTCAAATAATCTTGCGACTGGAACACCATCAAGTAAATGAATGTTTTTCTTAATACTTGCTGATAATGATTCTTCAATTTTAAAATTTAATTTTGCGGCAAAACGAACAGCACGCAACATTCGAACAGGGTCTTCCTGTAAGCGTTCAGTTGCATCACCAATGATACGAATAACTTTATTTTCTATGTCGTTTAAGCCACCGGTATAATCAACAATCGAAAAATCATAAATATTGTAATACAGTGCATTCACAGTAAAATCACGGCGCCAGGCATCATCTTCAAGTGTGCCATAAACGTTGTCACGTACGATCATGCCATCTCTTGTAACGCCTTCTCCACCGGCTTGATCGTGGGATGCACGAAAAGTTGCCACTTCAATAATCTCACGTCCAAAATGAACATGGGCTAAACGAAAACGACGTCCGATTAGGCGACAATTGCCAAATAACTTACGCACCTGTTCTGGTGTGGCATTTGTAGCAACATCAAAATCTTTTGGGTGCAATCCTAATAACAGATCACGCACTCCACCGCCCACTAAAAAGCTTTCATACCTGGCTTTTTTCAACCGATACAACACTTTCAACGCATGCTCGCTCATTTCCTTTCGAGAAAGAGCATGTTCATTTCGATTGATAATGTTTGGCGCCGAATTTGCTGTACCGCGATTTATTACATCGCGCCCCGTCTTTCTATTTTTTCGCTTGCGGGTAACTCGTTGCCAAAATGTGCTTAGTTTCATAAATCGCCTATATTGTGAGGCTAATGATATTACGGATATCATTCACACATTACAATAGTCATAGTTTTCAAATAGATAAGTTAAATAAATATATCAGTTGATCATTACCCAAATAAAAAAGGCGAGCATTAAGCTCGCCTTTTATATCCATTCAATAGATATTATTGAATATCGTTCATTAATGAGGCTCGATATGCTTCAGCGATAGGATTCACTAATTGTTCAAAACCATCATAATCAATACCCATTGAGATATCTTTGTTCTCTTTTACCGCTTTAGACATATCTGAGGTTAATTCAAAGCGCATAAAATGAACTGCTGAGGTTTTTTCATCTCTATTTCTGTCCATGTCTTCATCCGCTATCGCATAAACTTTATCAAAACCATTTACCTGCACCCAGACTTTATCTTCAACACCACCTAAAGTAGCTAATACCTTTGCCCGCTCTTCAGCATCACCATATTCAATCATAAACGTTGCTTTCCAGTTACTACCATCGGGTACTAATGGATTGTATGCGTCTAATTCTTCATTAATCGCATCCGCTTCAAAGATTTTTTCAATACGCAGCATTTCCTGAATTTGATACTGCATCGTCAAAGCATCTTCAAAATACAACGTTGCATGCTCACCTAAAGCCACATTACGTGATTTTTTATGCTCTAAAACTTTTGCTCTAAAGTCTGCACGTTTTTCTGAATATTCTTCCAAAGACATTAGGTCTTCACGTTTTAATTTTGTCATCTTACTTACCTATTAAATATATAAAAGAAAGGTCAAGAGATTTCAACGCAAAGAACGCGGAGGTTTCGCAAAGGACGCAAAGAAAATCTTTATAGTTTTCTAAAAAACATTATTTTGAAATATTGACTTCATCTTTATTTCTAATATTCCACAATGGATTCTAACTTATATTTTCTTTGCGAACCTTCGCGTTCTTTGCGCCTTTGCGTTGAAGTCTTTTGACTTTGACTTAAATGCCATATGCCATGCGTAATAACGTCATCGGATGTTTTGCATGACTATCATCATCCAGGTTATTTTCTATGTGGTGTCCTGCCATCATACAATCACTTGTATAGTGATCCGGTTCAGCTTGTTTCACTTTATTAACAACCGGACGACAGATCTTGTTTGAAATTGCATTAAACTCTTTTTTCACTGCATAAGTTCCATCATGACCAGAACAACGTTCAATCGGTAATACTTCTGTATTCGGAATG